>NZ_JBSHDN010000166.1:0-15268 GCF_053616335.1 Nocardiopsis sp. NPDC055824 | reverse complement strand
CCGTTCGCGTGTCCGGCCTCAGGGATCTCCCCCATTCGCCCCTGGTATGGGGCCCGCGGCCCCGACAGGCGGCCCCCGCGGTGGCACGATGGCGCACATGACGAGCAACCCCCACCGCAGCGACGAGATCGCCGCGGCCCTCAAAGCGAGCCGCGAACTCGGACCCGAGTACGACGAGGCCCTGGCCGCCTCCCTGGTCGAACGCATCGACGACACCATCGAGGACCGGGTCCGCCACCACGTGGCGCGCCAGACCTCCGGAGCCTCCGCCCGGGCCGGGATGCCCTCCAACACCGTGCGCTTCGTGCTCTCGGTGGTGTGCCTGGGCGTCAGCATCCCCCTCAGCGCCGTCGCCGCGACCCTGGGGTCCCCGGGAATGCTGCCGTTCGTGTGGCTGGGCCTGATCGCCTTCTACGTGGTCTCCGTGGTCGGCCTGCGCCGCTGAGGACGCGCGTCCGCTCCGCGCCGGGACCTCAGCGCCTCAGCGCCGCGCGCAGGATCTCCACCGCCTCGTCGTGGTCCAGGCCCACGCGCGAGATCACCTCGGCGTAGTCGCGCGCGGCCGCCAGCGCCTCCGCGCGCTGGTCGTCGCCGCCCGCGGCGACGAAGGTCCCCGAACGCCCGCGGGTCTCGACCACCCCCGCCTGCTCCAGCTCCCGGTACGCCCGCGCGACCGTGTTCACCGCCACCGAGAGCTCGCCCGCCAGGGCGCGCACCGTCGGCAGCCGGTAGCCGACCGCGAGCTCGCCGTTGGCGGCCGCGATCGCCACGATCGACCTGATCTGCTCGTAGGGCGGTACCTTCGACGTCGGATCTATGCGGATGAAATCCGCCATCTCCTACTGCGCTCCCCACGGTCGCCTGCTGCGGTGTCCGGTCCCCGGAGGGACCGAACACCAAACTACCGTGCGCGCCCCGGCCGCCGGCGGCGAACCGGGGGAACCGGCCTCATCCCGGAAGGCGCGGCACCCGCTGGATCCCGTGCATCCGGTGGGCCTCCCGGGCGGTGAGCAGCGTCTCCGCCGTCTGCGTCGCCTCGCGCACCTGCGGCCGGGCCAACCCCTTACGGCGGTGGATCCGGTCCTGGTACCCCTTGAGCCCCACCAGTGTCCGCTCCTTGGCGTAGGCGGCCCTCATGGCCTCGGTGAGCGCCTCGTCCAGCGCCACGCCCCGCTCGTGGACCTCGACCACGGAGGCCCCCGAGCCCCTCACCGCGTCCAGGGCCTCCTGCGCCTCGGCCACTCCCCGCAGGAGCTCGGGCAGGCGCGCGGCCCGCTCCCGGTCGGCCTCCAGGCTCTCGCGCGCCTGTGTCGTGCTCTGCTTGGCAAGTCCCATGTGTGCGCTCCGTACCCGCGTACCGTCGGTCGAGGCCACTCTAGAGGTGACGAAGATCATCCGACGACCCGGGCCGCGCGTCGGTGGTGGCCCCCGTCCCCGGGATCTGCCACCTTGGCGTCCCACACCCCCGAGAGGAACACCGTGAGCAGGAACTACGCCGGACTCAGCCGCGAGCGCATCATCGTCGAGGCGCTCCACATCATCTCCGGGCGCGGGTTGGGCGGCCTGTCGATGCGCCGGCTGGGCGACGCCCTGGAGGTGGAGGCCATGGCCATCTACCACCACTTCCCCCTGGGCAAGGAACAGCTGTTCAACGCCATCGCCGCCTACGTGGCCTCGCCCTCCCCCAGCGGAACCGCCCCCGCGGACGGGGAGGACGGCGCCGAGGAGACGGAGGAGGAGGCCGTCGACACCCGGCCCTGGGACGTCCGCCTGACCGACTGGGCCGACACCCACCGCGCGCGCATGCTCGCCTACTCCGGCGCGCTCTCCCTGCTGGTGCACCGCGCCCCGCACACCCCCGACAGCGACGCCACCCGCGCCCTCATGCACCGCGCCTTCACCGACGCCGGCCTGACCGGCGAGGACGTGGTCCGCGCCGCCGACGCCCTCCACTCCTACTGCGTCGGCGCGGTCGTCCACCAGGTCCGCCACGCCGACGACGAGGACGCCCCCGACGAGGCCGAGGCCGAGGCCCGCTTCCACCTCGGGCTGCGCGCCCTCCTGCGGGGCCTCACCTGAGCCGAACAGGACACACACGGTGACCGGGAACCCCGGACGCCTCCCCCGCGTCTCTTCCCCGGGTGCCGAAACCCGTTCCCCTCATCTGCACGCCGCCCGGCCACGGCACCACCGGCGCGGCACGGAGATCACGCCATGGTCCTCAAACGCCTGCTCGCCGGAATCGGATTCGGCGGAGCCTCCGTCGAAACCGTCCTGGACTCCGCCGGAACCCAACCGGGCGGCGTCCTGCGGGGCGTCGTCCACGTCGAGGCGGGAAGCGTCGAGCAGAGGGTCGAACGGCTCACCGTCGGCCTCCAGGCCCGGGTCGAGACCGAGGTCGGCGACCACGAGGTCAACAGCGACATGGAGTTCCACCGGGTCAGCCTGGGCGAGGGCACCGTGCTGGCGCCCGGGCAGCGCTTCCAGGTGCCCTTCGAGCTCCCCGTCCCCTGGGAGACGCCCATCACCGTCCACCAGGGCCGCCACCTGCACCGGATGCACGTCGGGGTGAACACCCGGCTGCACGTGGCGGGCGCCGTGGACCCCGGCGACCTCGACCCCGTGGCCATCGCCCCGCTCCCCTCCCAGGCGGCGGTCCTCGACTCGCTGGTCGGCCTCGGGTTCGCCTTCAAGCAGGCGGACCTCGAACGGGGGCGCATCCCCCACACCCGCCAGAGGCTCCCCTTCTACCAGGAGATCGAGTTCCGGGCGCCGAGCCGCTATCGGGGGCTGAACGAGCTCGAACTGTCCCTGGTCACCGACGGGCAGGGGTTCGACGCGGTGCTGGAGCTGGACAAGAAGCCCGGCCTGCTCTTCTCCGAGGGCCGCGACAGCTTCCACCGCTTCAGCGCCGACCACGCCCCCGGACGCGACTGGAGGGACCACCTGCACCAGTGGATCGACTCCCTGGCGGGCAGGCGCAGACTGCTCTGAGCGGCGGGGGCCGGGAGCGCGTCCGCCCGGCCCCGCCGGGGCGGCCCCCGGAGCGACTGCGGCGCGGGAGGGCCCGGGGCGGTCGGCGGGGGCCTCCCTCCGCGGAGGGCTCAGGCGTCCGCCGCCCGCTGCCGGACGCGCTCCGCCCGCAGGCGGCGGGCCTCCTCCGGGTCCAGCACGGGCGCCGCCGTGAGCAGCTGGCGCGTGTACTCGCTCCGCGGATCCCCGTAGATGCCGTCGCTGGTCCCCAGCTCCACGATCTCCCCCTTGCGCATGACGGCGACGCGGTCGCTGACCTGGCGCACCACCGCCAGGTCGTGCGCCACGAAGATGTACGTCAGACCGAAGTCGTCCTGCAGCTCCGACAGCAACCGCAGAACCTGGTCCTGCGTGGACACGTCCAGCGCCGAGACCGGCTCGTCGCAGATGATCAGCTTCGGCTTGAGGATCAGCGCCCGCGCGATCGCGATCCGCTGGCGCTGACCGCCCGAGAACGCGTGCGGGAACCGGTTGTAGTGGTTGGGCTCCAGCCCCACCCGCTCCAACAGCTCCTGCACCTGCCGGCGCACCTTCCTGCCGTCCTTCTCCCCCTGCACCCGCAGCGCCGTACCGATCGCGTCCCCCACCGTCAGACGCGGATTCAACGACGAGTACGGATTCTGGAACACCATCTGCACATCACGGCGCAGCGGACGCAGCGCCCGCTCCGACATGTGCGTGATGTCGCGCCCCTCGAACTCCACCCGGCCCCGGGTGGGCTCCAGAAGACGCATCACCATCCGCGACAACGTGCTCTTACCCGACCCCGACTCGCCCACGATCCCCAGGGTCTCCCCCTGGTGCAGATCGAAGGACACACCCTTGACCGCCCAGAAGTCCGTGGAGCGGCCCCAGAGCCCTCCCCTCACCCTGAAGCTCTGCGACACCTCCTCCACCCGCAGCAGGACCTCGCCCCGCTCCGGCCCCCGGGCCGGGGCGAACGCGTCGAAGGACTCCTCCCCGCCCTCCCCCGCCGCCGTCGCCCCCGACGGCTGCCTGCGCTGCTCGGCGCGCGCCTTCGCGGCCCGGTCGGAGCGGTCGCGCACCCGCCGCTGGGCGCGGGAGACCTCCACGCGCGGCACCGCGTCCAGCAGCTCCTGCGTGTAGGGGTGTTCGGGTGCGGACAGGACCCGGCGCACGTCGCCGCGCTCCACGGCCACGCCGTGGCGCATGACCACGACCTCGTCCACCGAACCCGCGACCACGGCCAGGTCGTGGGAGACCAGGATCAGGCCCATGTTCAGGTCGCGGCGCAACTCGTCCAGCAGGTCCAGGATCTGCGCCTGCACCGTCACGTCCAGGGCCGTGGTCGGCTCGTCCGCCAGCAGCACCTTGGGATCGCACATCAGCCCCATCGCGATCAGGACGCGCTGGCGCATGCCCCCCGAGAACTCGTGCGGGTAGGAGTTGATCCGCTTGCGCGCCTGCGGGATGCCCACCCGGTCCAGCGACTCCACGGCACGGTCGCGCGCCTGCGCACGCGACACCTGCGGCCGGTGCACGCGCAGCGCCTCCACCAGCTGGTTGCCGATCGTGTACTGCGGGTGCAGCGACTGCATCGGGTCCTGGAACACCATCGCGATGTCGTTGCCGCGCATCCGCCGCAACTGCTTGTCCGACGCCGACACCACGTCCTTGCCCACCACCTCGATGGAACCGCTGATCCGCGCCCGGCTGCCCCGGTGCAGGCCCATCAGCGCCAGCGACGTCACACTCTTGCCCGAGCCGGACTCGCCCACGATGCCGAGCCCACCTCCCGCGGGCAGCTCGAACGACAACCCGTCCACCGCCCGGACCTCGCCGTCCATGGTCGGGAACACCACCCGCAGGTCGTCCACCCGGACGACGGCCTCGGCGGAGGACGGTGCGGACTCACTCATAGGGGACGCCTCTACTCTCTCGGTCCGGCGGGTCTGTGGACTGCTCCTCGGCGGGCGCCCGGTCGCGCCCGGCGCAGGGCGGCGCGTCCCGCGCGTCCGGCACTAGCCGTGGATGCGCACGCGCGGGTCGATCAGCGGGTACACCAGGTCGACGATCAGGTTGCAGACGACGATGAAGAACGCCCCGAACAGGGTCACCCCCAGAATCACCGGCAGGTCGCTCTGCGTGATCGCGTTGACGGCGTACCGGCCGATCCCGTTCAGCGAGAACACCTGCTCCGTCAGGACCGCGCCGCCCAGCACCAGGCCCAGGTCCAGGCCGAAGATCGTCACGATGGGGGTCAGGGTCGGGCGCAGCGCGTGCTTGAGCACCACCTTCCCCTCGCTCAGCCCCTTGGCGCGGGCGGTGCGGATGTAGTCCTCGCCCAGGGTCTCCAGCATCCCCGCGCGGGTCTGCCGCGCGTACATGGCGGCGTGCAGGAACGCCAGCGTCACCCAGGGCAGGAACAGGCCCTCCGCCCACCCCAGCGGGTCCTCGGTGAAGGGCACGTAGCCCGGCGTGGCGAACAGGCCCCACGCGTGCACGAGGAAGGCCAGCGCCAGCAGGCCGGTGAAGAAGATGGGCAGCGACACCCCCGCCAGGGCGACGGCCATCGCCAGGCGGTCGAACAGGCTGCCCTTCCACACCGCCGACACCACCCCGACCAGGATCCCGCCGACCAGCCAGATGACGCCCGCGCCCAGAGCCAGCGACGCCGTCACCGGCAGGCGGGCCACGATCTCGGGGAACACCTCCTGGTAGCTCTGGAAGGAGTAGCCGAAGCACGGCGCCGAGCACTCGATGGTGTCGCGGCCGAACCGGTACTCGGCGCCGAAGAAGATCCCCCGGACGAACTCCCCGAACTGCACGAACACGGGCTCGTCCAGTCCCAGCCGCTCGATGGTGGCCTGGATCGCCTCGGGGGTCGGAGCGCGGCCCACGTACATGGTCGCCAGCTGCTCGGTGGTCCGTCCCGCCCACCGGGGCACCACGTAGAAGATGGCGAAGGTGACCAGGGTGACCACGGCCAGCAGCAGGAGGCCGGCGCCCAGACGGCGCAGGATGTAGGTCAGCAACGCGCGTGCTCTCCGTTCAGGGGCTCGGACGGGGCAGGTCGCGGCGGGCCGCCGGGACCACGGTGACCGCCCAGGACGCACCCGCACCGGCAACAGTAACCGAGAGTGTTCGATTGATCACGCTCATCCGTGCCGGTGTGTGCCCGGCCCCGGGGAGCCCTCCGCGGCCACGGCAGCACCGGAGCTGGACGAGAACAGGCCCCCCGATCACCCGGAGTTGACCACGTCCGGCCCTTCCCCGTGCTAGTTCTGTTTCCAGGGATGCGCCACCGCCCGGGCCACGGCCCCGGCGTCGGAGCGCACAGGTCGTACGGCGCGCGGGGCGAGAGCACGGCGCGCCCGGGAGACACCGTTTCGAGGAGGACGTCCATGCCGAACCTGTTCAGCGCGTCGGACCGCGCGAGGGTCGCCCGGAGCGTGGCGGACGCCCACGGCGTGGACTACCCGGAGGCGATGCGCATGGTGCAGGACGCGCTCTCGGGCCGGGGGGACCCGGAGCACGACCGGCTGGTGGCGCCGTTCCTGTGGGGGCTGCTCGGACCGGCGGCGGAGAGGCTCCACCGGACCCGCGCGGACGCGCAGGAGGCGCTGGCGGCCTCGGCGGCCGTGCCCCGGGAGGTCGCCCTGTCACGGTGGGCGGGGGCGGTGTTCGGCGAGCACCCGGACCTGGCGCGCCTGGACCGGCAGCTGGAGCACTTCTACGGCGACGCCTGAGGACGGGCCCGGGCCGCCGGTCCGGTGTCAGGGGAACGGGACCCCGTGGAGTTCGTCCAGGCGGCGCAGCCGGGCGCGCAGCTCACGCGCCGGCCGGTTCCGCATGGCGTGGGCCAGGAGGTCGAGAAAGTCCTTGGCCCTCAGCGGATGCCTGATTCACACAAGTCACTTAGGACTCAGGAAGCGCGGCTACCACCACGGAGTTGTTCGCAGGGTGTTAGGTGCTTCGCAGGAGCCAAGGATCGGCATGATGCACGCCCGAAACGCACGGCTGCTTGAGGAAGACGTCGGATACCCCTCCGTCCATACGGTGCCACCCTCTATCCGAGCAGTCCTGAAATCGTCATATCGCCGGTCACCGTCCAGGTCGACTTCGAAGCGAAGGTGCGTACCAGCAACACCGTTTTGAACGCGAGCCCACCCGTACCGAACACCATTACTGTGCACGCCGGTACGAATCTGGAGCCTGGTGCTTCCGTGTGCCACGGTCACGGGGGTCTGCTGGGAGGTGGTCGACGTCATGTGCTCTCGTCCAAGCCAGGGGGGGATTTTAGCTGCGTTGCTCTCAGTGATCTCAGTAGTTTGAAGGGATTGAGGGGTGGCAGCGGCGAGGCTAGGTGCCGCCATACCTGTGGTCATCAGAACAGCTGCGGCAACAGCGACGAGGCTCTTCTTGATCGCGCCCATGAGTCTCCTCGAAGAGAAACTTCACACCAAATGGTGTGTTGGAAGAATTCTTACAAAGTCGACTTTGGCTCGGTGTCCTCTGTCGGTCCGCTGAATCTGGCCACATGGAGGACTGCCTGCCGCCTCGCTCTCCGGTGTAAGGCCACCAGTTTCCGTCCAGCGTGCGGGGACTGGCCACAGCCTTCGACCACAGCCGAAACGCCCAGGTAGCGACAATGCGATCGATCATCGACCCAGTTCAGACCCACCCGGCAGGAAGCCTCCACCCCGTGATGCGTCCCCGACTGTCGGGCGCCCCAACGTCCCGCCCCTGTCTCCGTGTCCCTGAGGGGAGGCACGTCGGGACGGCGCGGGCGACTACTTCCCCGCCGGGTCCCGCTTCTTGCCGACCGACGGGTCCATGATCAGCGCACCGAAGGCCAGCACGGCGCCCGGGACAATCGACCCCCACACAAGCAGAGTTCGGTTCGACCAAGCGGCCGCACACTCCGGGCCTCCGAGGTAGCTGCTCTCTCGATCGAACACTTTCCCGCACTCGCCTATGGCCAGGGGCCCGGACTGGGCGGGGGCGATGGGCTCGATGGGTCGGAGCCCCGCGACGACACCGGTCACCACGAGGGCGACGCCGACCAGGATGAACAGCTTCGTGGAGTGCCGCATGGCGGCCCTCACCGGTAGTAGGTCTTCGTGACGCGCCTCTTCGGCACGATCACCCGGAAGATCCACCACGGGATCCAGATCATCAGCCAGGCGCCGCAGGAGAAGATCGTCAGCAGCAGGTGCGTCGAGTTCTCCAGCCCGCCGAGCCCGCGCCGCTTCTCCACGCTCTTGGAGTACCGGGGCATCGGCGGAGGCGGAGGAAGCTGCTGAGGCGGCGGCGGATAGTACGGCTGTTGGTGGTGCGGCTGCTGATGATGGCCATAGGGGTCCTGGCCCGGGGGCGGGGGGTACGACACAGGCGTCTCCGAAGGCAGCGCAGGGATATGCCGCCACAGTAGACGGGCGCCACGACCCCCTCAGGACGTTTGGCCACAGGCGGACACCAGGGCAACCGCCCATCACCTGGGGCGTCTGGAGGTGCCCGTTGTCCGGAGGGTGGAGGGGCAGCAACCGCAGGGCCGAACTGCCCTCCGACTGGTACAGCCGCGGGCGCCCGCGCATCCTGCGCCGCGACCGTCACGTCTGCCAGTGGCGAATGGCTGTCGGGGGAATCTGCGGTGAGCCCGCAAACCAGGTCGACCACATCGGCGACTGCCACGACCACCGCTACGAGAACCTCCAAGCGCTGTGCGAACGACACCACAAGCACAAGAGCGCGGCCAAGGGCAACGTCTCTCATCGGCCGCTCCCGAACCACTTCCGCAGGCCTGAACGCCACCCCGAAACCTCATAGTCAGCTGAACTGGCAAAACAGGTGATACCCCCTCTCCCGCACCACGGTGTGGACCCCGCCCGGTGGGGGTTCCGGTGGAGCCCACGCGTGTGATGGATCCGGGTGCGGCACGAGGTGCGAAGACAGGCGTCGCGGGTCGGAAGGCCCCTCCCCCGACCCGCGAGGCGTCCTGCCCGCCGCCCCTACTCCCGGGTGGTGCCCAAAGCCATGTAGTCGTACATGGAGTAGCCCGCGTGGTAGTAGACGTTGGTCAGGTGCGGCGGCCGGTACAGGACGGTCCGCTCGAACACGGCCGGGACGATCACGGCCTGCTGCATGGCCCGCTCGTCGATCCGCGTGTAGATCGACGCGCGCTCCTCCTGGTCGTCGACGGTGACCACCTCGTCGAACCAGTCGTTGATCCGGCTGTCGTCCAGCTCCGAGATGTTGGTGTTGCCCGCGTCCTGGATGGCGTCGCCGTCCAGCACCTTGCTCATGAACCCGTAGCCGCTGGGCCAGTCCGGCGCCCACCCGTACACGGTCAGGCCGAGGTCGTTCTCGTGCACGAAGTCCGGGGACCCGGCCTGGGTGTTGGTGTAGCTGTCCGACGGGTACTGCTTGATCTCCACGTCGATTCCCACACGGGCCAGGGCCTGCTGGAGGGCCTCGGCCGTGCTCACGTCGGTGGGCCGGTCCGCGCGGGCGCCGATCGCCGTGGAGAACCCGTCGGGCTCACCGCACTCCTCCAGCTTCTCGCGGGCCTTGTCCAGGTCCCCCTTGTCGTCCTGGGACGGGTACAGGTCGATGCTCGGATCGGCGCCCGGGAGCGCGGCGGGCATCAGCTGCGTCGCGATGTCGCCGCCGGTGTCGCCGCCCCACGCCCGCTGGAGGGCGTCGCGGTCCGCGGCGAACATGACCGCCTCCCGGCAGGCGGGGTCGTCCAGGGGCTCGATGACGGTGTTGATGTTGACGTAGCGCAGCGTGTTGGTCTGCGGGTTGTCGACGCTGTGCCGCTGGGTGTCGTCGGTGATCAGCGTGCCCTTCATGGCAGGGCCTACCCCCGCGCCGGCGAGGTCGACGTCGACCTCGCCGTTGACCAGGCGCTGGTCGATCTCGTTCTGGTCGACCCCGAGCTGGACCTCGATCCGGTCGGGCAGGGCCTTGCGGGTCGGGTCCGTGGCCGCGTCCCACTGGTCGTTGCGCACCAGGTTCAGGGAGACGCCGGGGCGGTAGTCGCCGTCGAACTTGTAGGGCCCGGACGACATGACGTGGCTCTGGTACTGCTCGCCCCGGTCGGCCTCGGCCGGGACCGGAGCCGTCTGGGGCTGCACGAGGACGTACGGGAACTCGGAGAAGCTCGTGTTCAGGTGGAAGACGAGGGTGTGGTCGTCCGGGGTCTCGATGCCGTCGAACCCGGCCAGGGGGTCGGCCTCGTCCGCGTAGGGCCCCTCGTAGTCGTCGCTGTCGGCGAGCAGCTCCTGGAAGTACTTGGGCCCGTTGGGCAGCGCCTGGTCGCCGAAGTTGCTGCGCGCGATGGCGTACTTGACGTCCTCGGCGGTGATCTCGGACCCGTCCTCGTACTTGAGGCCGGGCTTGAGCCTGACGGTCCACTCGGTGGAGTCCTCGTTGCCCTGCGGCATCCCCTCCGCCAGGTCGGGCTGGAGCTCGGTACCGCCCTCCCCCGGCGCCTCGGTGTAGGTGAGCAGGGTGCGCGCGTAGTAGCGGGTGAAGTTCCAGCTGAACGCGTAGTAGGTGTTGCCGGGGTCGGGCGAGTCGAAGTCCGAGGAGATGGCGTACCTCAGGGTGCCGCCGGTCTGGTCGGAGGGGTTGACGATCTCCGTCTCCCCCTGGTTGAACTCCGCGTCGGCCGCGCCTCCCCCACCCCCGCCGCGGCCGTCCCCGCAGGCGCTCAGCAGCAGTGCCACGGCCGCCGCCGCAGCCGTGCACGCGGTGGCCAGGCCGCTCCCGCGGCGCCGCCTGGACGGCCCCGCGTGTGTGAAGTGATGGGTACTCACCTTGCCTCCTGGTCGGATTCGATGGTGGGACCGCGCCCCGCACGGTCCGGTGAACGGTCCGGCCCGGGCCGGACCCGGTGCGTCAGTCGGAGGAGCGGGGGTCGAACGCGTCGCGCAACCCGTCCCCGAAGAGGTTGAAGGCCAGGACGGTGACGAAGATGGCCAGGCCCGGGATGATCACGAAGTGCGGCGAGGTCGTGTAGAAGCGCAGGGCGCCCTCCAGCATCCCGCCCCAGGTGGCGGTGGGCGGGTTGATGCCCACCCCCAGGAAGCTCAGGGCCGCCTCGAAGAGGATGTTCGTGGGGATGAGCAGGGTGGAGTAGACGAGGATCGGCGTGACCAGGTTGGGCAGGATCTCGCGGAAGACGATGTGCGCGCTGCCCGCGCCGAGGCTGCGCGAGGCCTCCACGAACTCGCGCTCCTTGAGGGTGAGGGTCTGTCCGCGCACGATGCGGCCGATGTAGGGCCAGTTGAAGAACCCGATGATGAACACCAGTACGCCGATGCGCAGGTTGTTGCCGGAGAGGCCGAAGGCACCGTCGGGGATGACCCCGACGAGGGCGATGGCGAACAGCAGCAGCGGGAAGGCCAGGAAGATGTCCATGGCCCGGCTGATGACGGTGTCGATCCAGCCGCCGAAGTACCCGGCCACGATGCCGAGGACGGTGCCGATGAGGACGCACACCACGGTGGCGACGGTGGCGACCAGCAGGGAGGTGCGCGCGCCGTAGACGATACGGCTGAACAGGTCGCGTCCGTTGACGGGTTCGACGCCCAGGAGGTGCTGGGCGCTGATGCCGCCCCACGGGTCGAGCCCCTGGGCGGGGTCGTCGGGGTCGCGCAGGACCCCACCGGTGAGCGGGTCGACCAGGTCCTGGTCGAACTGGTTGGGCGGGTGGCCGAACCAGGCGGTGAGGAGGGGCGCGAACAGGGCCACGAGGATGAGGAGGACGACGATGATCCCGCCGGCCATGCCGACCTTGTCCCTACGGAACCTCTGCCAGGCGATCTGGCGCAGGGACCTGTTCGCCGCGTTCGCCGCGCCCGCGACCACCGCCTCGGGGTCGGCGTGTCGGGACGACTCGGGCACGTCCATCGGCGCGGTCATGTGGCCCTGCCCCCGTCATTACTTTGAGTAGTTGTTTGACTACGCAAAGATCGCACGACTGACATGGGCGTTTCCAGCGTCCGCGCCGGTCGCCGACCGGCATGTCCAGCGCGGAACAGAAGGCAACAAACCGTAATAAATCGGGGCACCGGTCCACCCGGGGGGAACGCAGGCGCAGCAGCGTGTCCCCGGCCGCCCACCCGGGGCTCGCCCCGGGCACTGGGGAACGCAGAAGTCCTCCACACCCGCCCGGCCCGCGCGTGGACCGGCCTCCGGTGCGGTAGGACCACGGAATGAGCAGAGAACGGCCGGCCCCCGTCCCCACGGTCATCGACCTCTCCCGCCGCCTGTTCCCCGAGGCCCTGGCGGTGGTCCTCGGCGGCAGCTCGGCCGCCGGGCGCCTCACCCCGACCTCCGACCTGGACGTGGTCGTGGTGACCCCGCCCAGGCCCGCCCCCTACCGCAGCTCCCTGCACTGGCTCGGCTGGCCGGTCGAGGTCCTGGTCCACGACCCGCAGACCCTGGCCGCCTACTGCGAGGACAACCTGGCCCGGCGCTGGCCGGGGATCCCGCGCCTGCTCGCGGAGGGGGTGGTGGTGACCGACACGGGCGGCCTCGGCGCCGGGTTCCGGGAGCGGATGCGGGCCCGGCTGGCGGCCGGTCCCGCGCCCCTGTCCCCGGCGGAACTCGACGAGCACCGCTTCGTCCTCACCGACCTGCTCGACGACCTCTCCGGGGCGACCGACCCCGGGGAGAGGGCCTTCGTCGCCTGGCGGGCGCTGACCGAGGCCTCACGGCTGGCCCTGGCCGCCGCGCGCCACTGGCAGGGATCCGGCAAGTGGCTGCTGCGCGAGCTCCGCGACCTGGACCCCGGCCTGGCCGACCGGGTCGTGCGGGCCATGGGCGAGCCGGATCGGGCGCACCGAGTCGTCCGCGAGGTGCTCGACCGCACCGGAGGGCCGCTGTGGGCGGGCCACACCGTGGTGTGCCCCCGCCGGCCGGGGCGGTGAACCCGGAGAGGAGCGGAACTGCTTGTGTTCGAGCCACCTTTGTCAGGCTCGAAACCTCTCACCTTTATGTCGTAGATTCGTCCATTTTTCCTGTTTCGCGCCGGTCGCTTCCTCCGCCGCTTTCTCGTACCTCCAGCGCGTTCGGGCGTCGAAGCCGCCCAGAAGTACACGTTCCACCGGCCCACCACGGCGGTGGCGGGGAGGGTTCCGACGGGAACCCCCTCCCACCACACCGGCGACGTGCGCGGCCCGGACCTAGAACCCGGCCTCCGCCCCCGCGGCTCCGCCGTCGACCAGCCGCAACTCGTCCCAGGACCAGTTGCGGCGCAGCCAGCGGTCGTGCGAGGCCACCACCACGGCCCCCGGCGCCGTGCCCAGCGCCTCCTCCAGCTCCTCCGCCAGGGACAGCGACAGGTGGTTGGTCGGCTCGTCCAGCAGCAGCACGTCCGGGGAGTGGCCGACCAGCATCGCGAGCGCGAGCCGTCGGCGCTGCCCCACGCTCAGCTCCCCCACCGGCCGGTCCAGGTCGCGCGGCGCCACCAGGCCCAGGTCCGTCAGGCGCGGAGCGTCGGGCAGCGACGCGTTCAACCCGTCGTAGAGCCCGCGCGGGGTCCGCTGCGGGTCGCGGAACACCACGTCCTGCTCCAGCAGCGCCACCGACACGCCCCTCCGCCACAGCACCTCACCGGACTCCGGCCGCAGCCGGCGCCCCAGGACGTACAGCAGTGTGGACTTGCCTGCCCCGTTCGGGCCCGTCACCAGGAGCCGGCCGTCCGAAGGCACGTCCAGGCGGTCCAGGCGCAACCGCCCCGGCACCACCGCGTTCCGCAGCGTGATCGCGTTCCCGCCGGCCTCCCCGGGGTCACGGGTCAGTGCGGCGCCGAACACCAGCGGCCTCGGCGGCCTGCGCACCTGGTCGCGCTCCAGGTCCTCCAGGCGCCCCCGCGCGTTGCGCACGCGGCGCGACACCTGCTTGTCCACGCGCCCGCCCGAGTAGTCGTACGCCATCTTGGCGTTGTCCCGGGGCGCCCGGTCCGGCGCGACCTGCCGCGACGTGGTGCGCACCGCCTCGCGCAGCCCCTTCAGGTCGTTCTGCTCCCGCTGGTAGCGCTGCTCCCAGCGCTCCCGCTCCACCCTCTTCTCCTCCAGGTAGAACGAGTACGCGCCGCCGTAGTACACGGGCCCCTCCACGGCCGGGTCCAGGTCCAGCAGACCCGTGCAGACCGCGTCCAGGAACACCCGGTCGTGGCTGGCCAGCACCACCACCCCCGGCAGCCCTCTCAGGTACCCCTCCAGGAACTCCAGCGCCCGGTCGTCCAGGTGGTTGGTCGGCTCGTCCAGCAGCAGGGCGCGCGGACGGCGGACCAGCAGCGCGGCCAGGCCCAGGCGGCCTCGCTGACCGCCCGACAGCCGTCCCACCGGACGGCCCGGGGAGACCCCGTCCAGTCCGAGCCCGGCCACCACCAGTTCCGCGCGGCGGTCGGCGTCCCACACCTCCCCGCGCTCGGCGTCGGCCAGCGCCTCCGCGTACGCCGCCAGCAGCCCCGCGTCCTCGGGGGCGCCGTCGAGGGCGGCCGCGGTCTCCGTGAGCCGCCGCTCCACACGCCTGGCGGGCGCCAGGGCCTCCTCCAGGACCTGGGCCAGTGTCGTCTCCGGCCCATAGGGAAGTTCCTGGTACAGGAACCCGGTGTCGTCGGGCCGTTCCACCCTGCCGGCGTCGGGCTCCTCCTCCCCCGACAGCAGGCGCAGCAGGGTGGACTTGCCCGCGCCGTTCTCGCCCACGAGCCCCAGCCTCTGGCCCGGGGCGGCGTCGAGGCCGACACCGTCGAGCACCACGCGGTCGCCGTAGACGCGGGCCAGGTCGCGGGCGCGCAGCAGCGGTGGACCGCCCGTGCCGGGAGCCGCCGGGAGGGGCGGCCGCGGGGTCTTCGCCGACGCGGCCGGTGCGGATGTGGATTCACGGGTCACGGAGTGGGACCGCCCTTCGTCTGGGGGCGGGCCTCGACGCCTGACCGGTGCCGTCCCCTCCCGGTGCGCCTCGAAGGCGGATCCGTGGAGCGGCCCGGGACGACGGACAGGGGTCCGTCGCCGACATCGAGACCGCACCACGGGTCCGCGGGTCCGGGGGACGCCGCGAACGGGAAACAGGGAACGTGGGTCCGCCGTGCGGGACAGCGGGCTCGAGCCCTGGACGGGCGAGCCCCGCGCACGCGGCGGATCGGTCTCGATGTCAGTTCAGCATGTCCCCGCCAGGCTAACCGGACCGGCGCGGAACGCGCAAAGGGTTTTCCGGCGCGGCGCGGCCCCGTCTCCGCCTGCGGGAGGGATGGGGC
>NZ_JBSHDN010000165.1:0-15284 GCF_053616335.1 Nocardiopsis sp. NPDC055824 | reverse complement strand
CCCACCGATCGGTGGGAGCGGCCCTCCAGGCTGTGCCGTGGTCGCGGCGCGGCCCCGCGGTTCTGCCGCGGGCCCTAGTCCTCCAGGTCGATCTGGCGGCTGATGTCCGCGTCGATCTCGCCCGAGATCGACGACAGGATCTCCTCGGGCACGGCGGAGTCGACGGTGAGCGCGATCAGCGCCTTGCCGCCCTCCTGGTCCCGGATGACCTGCATCCCCGCGATGTTGACGTCCGCGTCGCCCAGCAGGGCGCCGACCTTGCCGACGACGCCGGGGCGGTCCTCGTAGGCCAGGAACACCATGTGCTCGGCCAGGCCGATCTCCATGGTGTAGTTGTTGATCTCGACCAGCTTCTCGATCTGGCGCGGGCCGGTCAGGGTCCCGGACACCGACACCCGGGTGCCGTCGGCGAGGACGCCGCGCACCGAGATCAGGTTGCGCCAGTCGCTGCTGTCGTCGCTGGTGACGAGGTTGACCTCGACACCGCGCTCCTTCGCGAGCAGGGGGGCGTTGACGAACGTCACCGTGTCCTCGACCACGTCGGCGAACACGCCCTTGAGGGCGGCCAGCTCCAGGACCTTCACGTCGTGGGCGGCGATCTCGCCGCGCACCTCGACGTCGATGCGGCTGGCGATGGTGCCCGCGAGGGAGGTGAAGACCCGGCCGAGCTTCTCGGTGAGGGGCAGGCCCGGCTTGATCTCCTCAGCCACTCCGGTGCCCTGCACGTTCACGGCGTCCGGCACGAACTCGCCCGACAGCGCCAGCTTGACGGAGCGCGCGACCTGCGTGCCGGCCTTCTCCTGCGCCTCCTCGGTGCTCGCGCCCAGGTGGGGGGCGACCACGACGTTCTCGAACTCGAAGAGCGGGCTGTCCGTGCAGGGCTCCTTGGCGAACACGTCGATGCCCGCACCGGCGACACGGCCGTCCTTCAGGGCCCGGTACAGCGCGTCCTCGTCCAGGATGCCGCCGCGCGCGGCGTTGATGACGCGCACCGTCGGCTTGACCTTGCTCAGCGCCTCGTCACCGATGAGGCCCAGGGTGTCCTTGTTCTTGGGCAGGTGGATGGTGATGAAGTCGGAGCGCTCCAGCAGCTCGTCCAGCGTGGTCATCTCCACACCGATCTGCGCCGCGCGGGCGGGCTGCACGAACGGGTCGTACGCGATGACCTTGGTCCCGAAGGCCGACAGGCGCTGCGCCACGAGGGCGCCGATCCGGCCGAGGCCGACGACGCCGACGGTCTTCTCGTACAGCTCGACGCCGGTGTACTTGGACCGCTTCCACTCGCCGTTGATGAGGGCGTTGTGGGCCGGGGCGGTGTTGCGGGCGCTGGCCAGCAGCAGGTTGATGGCCTGCTCCGCGGCGCTGATGATGTTGGAGGTCGGGGCGTTGACCACCAGGACGCCCGCCTTGGTGGCGGCGTCCACGTCCACGTTGTCCAGGCCGACGCCCGCGCGGGCGACCACCTGGAGCCGGGAGGCCGCGGCCAGGGCCTCGGCGTCCACCTTGGTCGCGCTGCGCACGATCAGGGCGTCGACGTCGGCGAGGGCGGGCAGGAGCTCGGACCGGTCGGCGCCGTTGACGTGGCGCACCTCGAAGTCCTCTTCGAGCAGCGCGATTCCGGCGGGCGAGAGTTCTTCCGCTACGAGTACGACGGGTTTGGGCACAACGGTTCCTTTTCGGGTGGTGCGACCCGATCGCGCAGGTGGTTGGCACTGCCCGGATCGGGTGGGACGGCCGATCAAAAGTCTACTGCCCGGGTAGGGAAGCCCGACGGGGGCAGGTGGTGTAGTCCACCTGCCCCCGGTTCACGGGGTCCTCGCCCGGTCCCCTAGGCCTTGAGCCAGCTCATCAGCGGACGCAGTTCGGCGCCCACCTTCTCGATCTTCTCGTTCTGCTCGGCCTCGCGGCGCTTCTTGAAGGTCGGCTGGCCGGCGTCGAACTCGTCCATGAGCTCCTTGGCGTAGGAGCCGTCCTGGATCTCGCCGAGGATCTTGCGCATCTCCTCGCGGGTCTGCTCGGTGATGACGCGCGGGCCGCGGGTGTAGCCGCCGTACTCCGCGTTGTCGGACACCGACCAGTTCATCTTGGAGATGCCGCCCTCGTACATGAGGTCGACGATCAGCTTGAGCTCGTGCAGGCACTCGAAGTAGGCGATCTCCGGCTGGTAGCCCGCCTCGACCAGGGTGGCGAAACCGGCCTTGACCAGCTCCTCGGTACCGCCGCACAGCACGGCCTGCTCACCGAACAGGTCGGTCTCGGTCTCCTCGGTGAACGTCGTCCGGATCACGCCCGCCTTGGTGCCGCCGATGCCCTTGGCCCACGACAGGGCCAGGTCCCAGGCCTGTCCGCTGGCGTCCTTCTCGACCGCGACCAGGCAGGGCACGCCGCGCCCGGCCTCGAACTGGCGGCGGACCAGGTGGCCCGGGCCCTTGGGGGCGACCATGGCCACGTCCACGCCCGCGGGCGGCTTGATGAGGCCGTAGCGGATGCTGAAGCCGTGGCCGAAGAACAGGGCGTTGCCCTCCTCCAGGTTCGGCGCGATCTCCTCGGCGTACAGGTCCCGGTGGATGTGGTCGGGGACCAGGATCATGATGACGTCGGCCTCGCGGGTGGCCTCCGCGGGGGTGACGACGCGCAGGCCCTCCTCCTCGGCCTTGGCGCGGCTCTTGGAGCCCTCGGCGAGGCCGACCCGCACGTCCACGCCCGAGTCGCGCAGCGACAGCGCGTGCGCGTGCCCCTGACTGCCGTAGCCGATCACGGCGACCTTCTTGCTCTGGATGAGCGCGAGGTCCGCGGCGTCGTCGTAGTACATCTGTGCTGCCACTTGGGAATGCTCCTTGTTCTTGCGTACGTGTGGGGTCGGGGTGGGCGGTCGTCCGCGCCCGCCGGTCGGTCGGGAGGGCCCGCGGCTCCGGCGCCCTCCCGGGCGCCCGGCGGCCTCAGGCGCTGCGGTCGACGGTGCGGAGGGAACGGTCGGTGATCGACCGCGGCCCGCGGCCCAGGGCGACCAGCCCTGACTTGACGAGCTCCCTGATGCCGAACGGCTCCAGGTTCCTCACCAGGGCATCGAGTTTCTCCGGGTCGCCGACGGCCTCGATGACGACGACGTCCGGGCTGACGTCCACGATGTGCGCGCGGAACAGCTCGGCCGTCTGAAGCACATGGGTGCGGCTCGACGCGTCGGCCTTGACCTTGACGAGCAGGAGCTCGCGCCGGACCGACGCGGTGGTGTCCATCTCCACGATCTTGACGACGTTGACCAGCTTGTTGAGCTGTTTGGTCACCTGCTCCAAGGGGTGGAGGTCGCAGTTGACCACGATTGTCATCCGGGACAGTCCTGGGTACTCGGTGGTGCTGACACTGAGTGAGTCGATGTTGAAGCCGCGGCGGGAGAAGAGGGAGGAGGCGCGGGCGAGGATACCCGGGGTGTCCTCCACCAGAACGGAAAGCGTGTGACTGCTCATGGTGGTTCGGCCTTCTCCTCTTAGTCCTCGTGTTCCCAGTTCGGCGCCATGTCGCGCGCGTACTGGATGTTGTCGTTGCTGACGCCGGGGCCGACCATCGGCCAGACCATGGCGTCGTGGTTGACCGTGAAGTCCACGACGACGGGTGCGTCGTCGATCGCCATGGCCTTCTCGATGGTGGCGTCGATGTCCTCGGCGCGCTCGCAGCGCAGGCCGACACAACCGTACGCCTCCGCGAGGCGGACGAAGTCGGGGATCCGGACCTTCTCGTCCCGGGGCGAGGTCTGGAGGTCGGTGTTGGAGTAGCGGCCCTCGTAGTAGAGGGTCTGCCACTGGCGGACCATGCCCAGGTTGCCGTTGTTGACCACCGCGACCTTGACGGGGATCCCCTCGATGGCGCAGGTGGCCAGTTCCTGGTTGGTCATCTGGAAGCAGCCGTCGCCGTCCACGGACCAGACGACCCGGTCGGGGTCGCCGACCTTGGCGCCCAGGGCGGCGGGGACGGAGAAGCCCATGGTGCCGAGCCCGCCGGAGTTGACGAAGGACCCGGGGCGCTCGTAGTCGATGAACTGGGCGGCCCACATCTGGTGCTGGCCGACGCCCGCGACGTAGGTGGCCTCCGGGCCGGCGATCTGGCCCAGGCGCTGGATGACGGCCTGCGGGGAGAGGCTGCCGTCGTCGGAGGCCTCGTAACCCTTGGGGTAGGTGGTGCGCATGCGGTTGAGCTGCTGCCACCAGGCCTCGTAGTCGCCCTGCCGGCCCTTCTCCTGGTCGGCGCGGACGGCCACGACCATGTCCGCGAGGACCTCGCGGCAGTCGCCGACGATGGGCACGTCGGCGTGGCGGTTCTTGGAGATCTCGGCCGGGTCGATGTCGGCGTGGACGATCTTGGCGTCGGGGGCGAAGCTGTCGAGCCTGCCGGTGACGCGGTCGTCGAAGCGCGCGCCCAGAGCGACGATGAGGTCGGCCTTCTGGAGGGCCCCGACGGCGCTGACGTCGCCGTGCATCCCGGGCATGCCCACGAACTGCGGGTGGCTGTCGGGGAAGACGCCCCGGGCCATCAGCGTGGTGACGACGGGGGCGCCGGTGATCTCGGCGAGGACGCGCAGCTCGGCCGCGGCGCCGGCGCGCAGGACGCCGCCGCCGACGTACAGGACGGGGCGGCGGGCCTCGGCCATCATGCGGGCCGCCTCGCGGACCTGCTTGCCGTGGGGCTTGGTGACCGGCCGGTAGCCGGGGAGTTCGAGGCGTTCGGGCCAGACGAAGTCGGCGGAGGCCTGGAGCGCGTCCTTGGAGATGTCGACCAGGACCGGCCCGGGGCGTCCGCTGGAGGCGATGTGGAAGGCCTCGGCGATGGTCCGGGGGATGTCGCGGGCGTTCTTGACCAGGAAGTTGTGCTTGGTGATCGGCATCGTGATGCCGCAGATGTCGGCTTCCTGGAAGGCGTCCGTGCCGATCATGGGGGCCGCGACCTGCCCGGTGATGGCGACCATCGGGACCGAGTCCATGTGGGCGTCGGCGAGGGGGGTCACCAGGTTGGTGGCGCCGGGCCCGCTGGTGGCCATGCACACCCCGGGCCGGCCGGTCGCGTAGGCGTAGCCCTCGGCGGCGTGCCCGGCCCCCTGCTCGTGGCGCATGAGGATGTGGCGCACCTCGGCCGAGTCGTAGAGCGGGTCGTAGGCCGGGAGGATGGCACCGCCGGGAATCCCGAAGACAGTGTCAACGCCGACCTGCTCCAGCGACCTGATCAGCGATTGGGCGCCGGTCATCTGCTCGGTCATCTCAAGATCCTTCAGCGAGGTTCCAGAGCGGTGCTGGGGCTCTGGCTTGGTGGGTCTGGTCCCTGCCTGGCAATAAAAAAACCCCCACCGCCCTGTGGCGGTTGAGGGGTGGCGCGCAGCAGAAGAAACTCAGTGGGCTGCGCGCCGACCAAGTACGAGGATCAGGGAGGTGTTCTGCACGTTGACCACATTGGCCGACGGAGGGGCCGCCCGTCAACAAGAACGACATAATGTCTCATTATGTGAGACTCATATGTCAGCATGCGACCGCGCCCCTCACTGAGAAGCCCTTCTGAACTGGACCAACCACCACAAGACCCCCACCGCGTGTAACACAGAACACGTGGCGGGGGTCGTGTGCGACCGGGGGTCGGGGGGCGCGTCCGGGGTCAGAGGTTGACCCCGGCCTCCCCCCCGACGAGGGACTCGACGCCGCTCGCGGGCATCGGACGGGCCACCAGGAAGCCCTGGCCGTGGTCGCAGCCCATGGCCCTCAGCTGCTCCAGCTGCTCGGGGCGCTCGATGCCCTCCGCCACCACCTGCACCCCCAGGTCGCGGCCCAGCTGGATGATCGTGTGGGTGAGCAGGGTGACCGTGTCGTCGCGCCCGAGGTCGGCGATGAAGGACGGGTCGATCTTGATCGCGTCCACGCTGAGCCGCCGCAGGTGCGCCAGCGACGCGTAGCCCATGCCGTAGTCGTCGATGGCCAGCCGCACGCCCAGCTCCCGGAGCTCCGCCAGGCGCTGCACCGCCTCGCCGCCGTCGTCCAGCAGGACCTCCTCGTCCACCTCCAGGGTGAGCACGTCGGAGGACAGCCCCGTCTCGGCGAGGACGCCGGCCACCGTCTCCATGAAGCGGGGCGACAGGACCTGCTTCACGGACAGGTTGACCGACAGGCCGATGTCCCAGTCCGAGAGCCGCCACACCGCGACCTTCTCGCACGCCTCGCGGAGGATCCACTCCCCCAGCGGCACGATCAGCCCCGACTCCTCGGCGGCGCCGAGGAACGCGTCCGGACCGACCGCCTCCCCGTCGCGGTCCCAGCGCACCAGAGCCTCCACCGAGGTCACCTGGGAGGTGCCCAGGTCGACGACCGGCTGGTACTCCAGGAAGAAGTCGCCGTTGGCCAGCGCCTCGCGCAGGCGTATCTGCAGCTCCAGGCGGGAGACCACCATGTCGTGCATGTGGGCGGCGTAGACCTCCACGTGCCCCGCGCCGCGCTCCTTGGCCCTGGTCATGGCCACGTCGGCGTTGCGCAGCAGCTCGCCGCTGTCGGTGGTGGGCTCCGCGAAGGCCACCCCCGTGCTGGCGGTCAGCATGATGTCCCGGTCGGCCACCTGGAAGGGCTCGGAGGCGATCACGCGGCCCAGGCGCTCGGCCAGGTCGACCACCCGCTGGGCCCGGGGCACCCCCTCCACCAGGACCGCGAACTCGTCGCCGCCCCACCGGGCCAGGGTGGCGTTGGAGTCCACCTCGGCGCGCAGCCTGCGGGCCGCCTGGCCCAGCAGGTGGTCCCCGCGCACGTGGCCCGCCGAGTCGTTGACGGACGTGAACCCGTCCAGGTCCAGGAAGATCACCGCGATGTCCTCGGTGGGCTCCTCGCTGATCGCCCTGTGCGCCAGCACGTCGCTGGCCCGCTCCTCCAGGTACGCCCGGTTGGGAAGCCCGGTCACCCCGTCGTGGAACGTCAGGTGCTCCACCTCGTCCTGGAGGGCCACCTGCGCGCTGATGTCGCGGGTGGTCACCAGCAGGCGGTCGGGCTCCCCCGGCTGCTCGTACAGGGAGGCGGTCGACTCGGTGTGCCGCCAGGTCCCGTCGGCGGCCCGCACCCGCAGCCGCAGGTGCACGCCCTGCGAGCCGCGCTCGGTGAACAGGTCCGTGACGGCCTTCGTGCGCGCGAGGTCCTCGGGGTGGATCAGCGCGGTGACGGGCGCGGCGAGCACGTCGTCCAGGCGGTAGCCGAACGCCTCGGCCGTCCCCGGGCTGACGTAGAACACGCCCCCGTCCCGGTCGAGGATGAGGATGACGTCCCCGCTGTTGCGCGCCAGCTCGTGGAAGTGGCCCTCGCGGTTGCGGACCATGCGGGCGAGGGTCGCGTTCTCCTCCAGCATGCCCAGGACCCGCACCAGGAGCACGATCACGGCGGTCCCCGCCGCCAGCGGGAGCACCGGGGCCACCCCGGACAGCCGGACCCCGGCCACCGTGAGCACCACGGCGGCGACGGCCACCGCCCCCACCGCCGCCAGCTCGGGCGCGAACCGGTACAGGCCCCTCCCCGTGATCCGGCGGGGATCGGCGCCCGGCCGGTGCTCGATCAGCCACGGCAGGGCGCCCAGGAGGGCGAAGCCCAGGAACTTGATCGGGTGCTCGACGCCCCCGGCGATGGGGACCCCGGTCAGGCGGGTGAGCGCGCCGATCATGTCCGAACCGGCGATGACGATGAGCGCCCCGATGGCCAGCAGCACCGCGCGCCGCGTGCTGTGCGGCGACATGAACACCAGCGGGACGAGCAGGCACAGGACGACGATGTCGGCGACCGGGTAGACCAGGGCGAACCCCAGGAACCCGGCGCCCTCCCCGAGCTCCTCGTAGAGGGGGGAGAACAGCAGCAGCCACACCACGGAGAACACCGCGGCGGCGCACACGTAGCTGTCGGTGATGTGGCGCATCGCGGTGCGCAGTCCGCCCGGCCAGGGGGCGAACCGGGTGAACCCCACCACGAAGAGTGGCAGCGCGGCGAGCGCGAAAAGATCACCCAGAGTGAGCGAGAGCACCGAACTGGAACTGAAGAGCCGGGTCAGACCGTGAGTGACGCCACCCGCGCACCAGGCGAGCGCGGCGAACCCGAGGTGCCGCAGCGCGGCCGGGCCGTCGGCCCCGTCGACGTGCGCGTCGCGGTCGGCCCCGGTCGCCGCCCAGCGCCGCGAGGCCAGGAGCAGGGAGAGTCCGGCGACGCCCGCGGCCAGCGCCGTCGGCCACTCGGCGAACGCCGCGGTGACGGTGGTCGACCCCAGCGGGACGAACGCCGCCGCCACGTAGACCAGGAACAGCACGCCCAGGCCGAAGGTCCACAGACGGCGTGCCCGGGTTCCCATCACCGACCTCCCCGCGGGCGTGTCGCGACCGTCGCGGCACGCAGCCGCCGTCGCGCTCTCTCCTCGTACATGGAGCACCCACCTCGCGTCGTTCGAGTACCGGCGCGGCACAGCGCCAGGTACCGCGGTCTGCCGCCCGGGTTCTCGCGGGACCGGGACGAGCCCGGCGGCGGGGCGGCCGGAGCGACCGCGCACGCCCCCGTGCGTCGCAACCCTACGCAACCAAGGTCACACAGCGATTGAGGACCGGATGAGAGATGACGACAGAATGGTGACCCGGAGTCACCATGGCGCGCGGGCCTCGCGCCGCGCGCGCGACGCGCCGTGGGCCCCCCTCCCGGCCCGCCGCGCCCCGGCGGCGCCGGGACCCGCCGCACGGCGGGCGGACCGGCTCCGGGAGGGACCGGGCCGGTCGTCGCCCGACCGGCCCGGAAGGGGGTCATGCCCCGGCGAGCCTCTCCAGGATGAGCTCCCGGGCGCGTCCGGCGTCGGCCTGGCCCCGGGTCGCCTTCATGACGGCGCCCACCAGGGCGCCGGCCGCGGCGAGCTTGCCGCCGCGCACCTTGTCGGCGGCGTCCGGGTTGGCGGCGATGGCCTCGTCCACGGCGGCGCCCAGCGCGCCGTCGTCGCTGACGACCTGGAGGCCGCGCGCCTCGACGACCTCGTCGGGCCCGCCCTCACCGGCCAGCACGCCCTCCACGACCTGGCGGGCGAGCTTGTTGGTCAGCGTGCCCTCGGAGACCAGGGAGATGATCCGCGCGACCTGGGCGGGCGTGATGGGCAGGGCGCCCAGCTCGACCTCCTGCTCGGTGGCGCGGCGGGACAGCTCGTTGAGCCACAGCTTGCGCGCCTCGGCGGACGGGGCACCGGCGACCACGGTCGCCTCGACCAGCTCGATCGCACCGGCGTTGACCAGGTCCCGCAGCTCGGTGTCGCTGAGGTCCCACTCGGCCTTGACCCTGGCGCGCTGGGCGGCGGGCAGCTCCGGCAGCGTGGCGCGGAGCTCCTCGATCCACTCCTCGGTCGGGGCCACCGGGACGAGGTCGGGGTCCGGGAAGTACCGGTAGTCCTGCGCCTCCTCCTTGGAGCGGCCGGAGATGCTGCGGCCGGTGTTCTCCTGGAAGTGGCGGGTCTCCTGCACGACCCTGTGCCCGGCGTCGAGGACGCCCGCCTGGCGCTCGATCTCGGAGCGCACGGCGCGCTCGACGGAGCGCAGCGAGTTGACGTTCTTGGTCTCGCTCCGGGTGCCCCACTCGGCGGTGCCGACCGGCTGGATGGACACGTTGACGTCGCAGCGCATGGAGCCCTCCTCCATGCGCACGTCGGAGATGCCCAGGGAGCGGACCAGGTCGCGCAGCTCGGCGGCGTAGGCGCGCGCCACCAGGGGCGCGAGTTCGCCGGTGCCGGTGATGGGCCGGGTGACGATCTCCAGCAGCGGGATGCCCGCGCGGTTGTAGTCGACGATCGAGTAGGTGGCGCCGTGGATGCGGCCGGTCGCCCCGCCCACGTGGGAGGTCTTGCCGGTGTCCTCCTCCATGTGGACGCGCTCGATCTCCACGCGGAACTCGCGCGGGCCGTCGGGGGTGTCGACGGTGACGTCGAGGTGGCCGTCCACGCAGATCGGCTCGTCGTACTGCGAGATCTGGTAGTTCTTCGGCATGTCCGGATAGAAGTAGTTCTTCCGGGCGAACCGGCCCCAGGGCGCGATGGAGCAGTTCAGCGCCAGACCCAGGCGGATCGCGCCCTCGACGGCCTTCTCGTTGACCACCGGGAGGGAACCCGGGAACGCGAGGCAGACAGGGCAGACCTGGGTGTTCGGCTCCGCGCCGAAGCCGGTGGGGCAGGAGCAGAACATCTTGGAGGCGGTGCCCAACTCGATGTGGGTCTCCAGACCGAGGACGGGCTCGTACCTGGTCAGCGCCTGCTCGTAGGCCACCGGGGTGGGTTCGCCACCGCTCTTGGCAGGGCTAGGAGTTACCGCGTGGGCCATCGCCGCAAACCCGTTTCCGTAGAGGACATACCTTCCAGGTCAGCCTACCGAGCGCCCGGGGGTGGAGTGCCCGGCCCCGCGCCGCAGGCGCGCCCGGGGCGCCGTCCGCCCCCGCGGATGTCACGGCGAGTACACGATTGGGCCGCTGTCCAGGCGTCGACCGATCACCCAGGGTGCTTGAGCGACTAGTCTGTGTTCCCCAGGAAGATGATTTCGCCGGTCGGCCCCGAGGGCCCTCCGCCCTTCGCACGGGAGCGCAAGAGCATGTCCGGCATCCTGCGTCGGTGCGCCGCGCTGCTGGCCTCGGCCGCCCTGACAGGCGCTCTGGTCAGCGCACCCGCCGCCGACGCCGACGACTTCTCACGTGTGGACCGCGACCCCGTCGAGGGGGCGGCACTCGTCCTCGCCGACGGCCAGGAGGTCGACACGGCGCTCTTCAGCCTGCGCGTGGCCGACGAGGCCTCGGTCCGCGCCTACGCGGCCCGGGTGGAGGAGGAGGTCCGGCCGCGCACCGCCTACGTCGAGTCGGCGTGGTCGGACAACCCCGGGTGGACGGGGACGGGGTCCGACCCGTCCCCCGCGCCCGCCGACCGCGCGAACTGGATCGTCTCCCACTCCTACCCGGCGGTCGACCTCGGTCTCCTGGCGCAGGTGACCGGCCTGGTCCAGCTGGACGAGGCCGGGGCCATCGCGGCCACCCAGGCCGCCCTGTGGCACGTGCTGGAGGGGGCGGAGCCGGACCGCTCCGCGAACGACCTCGGGGTCGTCGCCCTCTACGAGTTCCTGGTGGCGGGCAGCGGGGCGGCGGCCGACCACACGACCGCGCGCTCACTGGAGCTCTCGCCCTCCCACGTGGAGGAGGTCGCGCCCGACGAACCCCTCGGCCCGCTCACGGTGCACAGTTCCGCGGCGGACCCCGTGCAGGTCTCGGTCCGCGGCGCTCCGGCGGCGTGGCTGGTGGACGGGGCCGGCGACCAGGTGACCCAGGCGGACGACGGCGCCGAGCTCTTCCTCGACGTGGACCCGTCGGTCCCGGCCGGGGTGGTGACCCTGCACCTGCTCGGCCAGGACGTGTCCCTGCCGGAGGGGCGTCTGTTCACCGGCCGGGACGGCGTGCGCACGCAGCCGCTGATCACCGCCGAGGAGGTCTCGGCGACGAGCTCGGCCTCCGCGACGTTCACCTGGCACCCGGAGCAGACGGCGGAGCCGAGCCCCGAGGAGACCCCGGAGCCCGCGCCCTCGCAGGAGCCCCCGGCCCTCGGCGAAGCCCCCGACGAGGCTCCCACCGGGGTCGAGACCCCCCCGGGAGCGGATGACCGAATCCCCGGGGAGGGCTTGGCGCGCACCGGCACCTGGCTGTCCGGGCTGCTCATCATCGCGGGCGCCCTGGTGGTATCCGGCCTGCTCATCCTGGTTCTGGGCCGCAAACGTCGCGGTTGATCCCACAACTCACGCCTGTCTCACGGTCCCCGATCCATAACTTCGGGTCATAATGCGGATTTGTCCGGGTCGGTTTTTTTCCTGCCCGTATCACGTCACATTTTCGTCGAACCGGGTTGGAAGTGGCCAAGCGGGTCGCTAGTATCGGCCGGGCGGTTGGCATTCCACGGCGAGCGCGGCCCGCTCCCGCGTCACAGCGAGCCCCACCGGACGATCGCGCCCACCCCGCACGGCGCCGCGTCCCCGACCCCGACGTGGTGACCCCGGAAACGGGCGAGCGAACACGGCGAATCCAGAACATCCCCTGAACGCGTCGTGCGCCGTTGTCCACCGCAACCGTCCCACCGGCCCGTTCGGCCTCTTGGACGGGCACTCCATCCGGTTACCCCTAGAAGACACCGGGACACAACTTGACTAACTCCTCATTCCCCCGCACCGTCGGGCGCGCGGGCCTGGCGGCCACCGCCTCGGCGTTCCTGGCCCTCGGCCTCGCGGCCCCCGCCTCCGCCGAGCCCGTGGAGACCTACGAAGGTTCCGTCCGCGGCCAGTACATCGGCAACGCCGAGAACGGCACCCGGGTCAACATGGACGGCGGCGGTGCGCGCACCAGCCTGTTCAACCTGGAGCTGGAGGACGGCACCCTCCTCACCACGTACTGCATCGACTACCACACCAACATCGTCGGCGATGCCTGGTACCGCGAGGACAAGTGGGAGAACTACCCCGGTCAGGGTGACTTCGCCGAGCCCGGCAAGGTCCACTGGATCCTCCAGTACGGCTACCCCGCGCTGAGCGCGGCGGAGCTGGGCGCCGAGGCCGAGTTCGAGGGCCTCAGCGACGCCGACGCCCTGGGCGGCACCCAGGCCGCCATCTGGCACTTCAGCAACGGCATGACCCTCGACGGCGACAACAGCGAGGGCGTCACAGCCGTCTACGAGTACCTGGTCGGCGCGGCCGAGGACCTGCCGCAGACCGTCGAGCCCGACGCCGCCCTGAGCATCACCCCGGGCACCGCCTCCGGCACCGCGGGCGGGACCGTCGGCGAGTTCACCATCGAGACCAACGCCTCCGCCATCCCGGTCGACCTGCAGGCGCCCGAGGGCGTGACCCTGGTCGACATCGAGACCGGCGAGGCCGTCGACACGGTCGACAACGGCGACACGGTCGGCTTCTCCGTCCCCGAGGGCACCGCCCCGGGCGAGGCCTCCTTCTCCCTGGAGGCCACCGCGACCGTCGCGACCGGCCGCCTGTTCAAGGGCGAGGCGGACGAGCCCACCCAGACCCTGATCACCGCCCAGGGCGGCCAGACCACGGTCACCGCCTCCGCGTCGGCCACCTGGGAGGAGGGCGGCGAGACCACGCCCCCCACCGACGAGCCCAGCGAGCCGACCGAGGAGCCCAGCGAGCCGGAGTCCCCGGCCCCGACGCCGAGCCCCAGCGAGACGCCCAGCGAGACGCCTTCGGCCCCCGCTGACGACAGCAACGAGCCGACCCTGCCGGTCACCGGTGGCGCGCTCGCCGGCCTGGTCGCCGCGGGCATCGCCGCGCTCGGCGCCGGCGGTGGAGCGATCTACCTGAGCCGCAAGCGCAAGGCCGCCAACGCCGCGGACCTGGAGGGCTAGCCCCCTTCGGCCGCCTCCGGGCGGTGGCGTCCGAGGGCCCGTCCCCGTGGGAGACCACGCGGGCGGGCCCTTCGCGTGTGCGGGGTGGGAAGGCGGGGGGACGGTCCGGGGCGGGACGCCGGGCGCGGGTGGGGCGGTGTGGGACCGGCGGGTGGATCCGGCGGGGGTCGGGCGGGACGGGGCCGCGCGGGCGGTGCGGGAGCGGGGCAGGGTGGGGGCGGGCAGCGCTAAGCGGGCGGGCCCCGGGGACCCCCCTGTTTCCACGCTATGGCCGAGCTCACGCTCCCGCCAGATCTGTTTCCCGGGTGTGGACAACCGGAGAGGGCGCTCCGACGTCTTCATTGTCGGACCCCTGCGGCCACACCTGTCCCGGCGTGCGGATGCCGCCGCGCCAGGTCGGCGCCGCCGGGACCGCACCACGAACACCGGTCTGACACACACCTCTTCTGCCGGGCCCCGGGAGCTCCGGGCGCCCCACGGCCCCGGCCCTGCCGGCCCTCCGTCCCGGGTCAGGGTCCTCCCTCCGCTCCCACGAGTCCGGACGTTCCGGCCGACAGCACCGCCGCGCACCCCGCCGCTCCCCCGGGCCGCCCGGCAGAACCACGACAGGACATGATGTGACGCACTTCCCCCGCGCCGCCGGCCGCACGGCCCTGGCCGCCTCCGCCGCCGCGTTCCTCGCCTTCGGCCTGGCCGCCCCGGCCGCCGCCGACCCCGCCGAGACCTACGAGGGCTCCGTCCGCGCCCAGTACGTCGACAACGCCCAGACGGGCGAGACCATCACCGTGAACGGTAGGAGCGTCGGCACGAACCTCTTCAATCTCGAGCTCGAGAACGGCACGGTGCTCACCACGTACTGCATCGACCTCGAGACGGACATCCGCGGAGGCGCCTGGTACAAGGAGGACGCCTGGGCGAACTACCCGGGTGAGGGCGACTTCGCCGAGCCCGGCAAGGTGCACTGGCTCCTCCAGAACTCCTACCCCGCCGTGAGCGCCGCCGCCCTGGCCGAGGCCGCGGAGGCGAACTCCCGCACCACCGAGGCCCAGGCCCTCGCCGCGACCCAGGCCGCGATCTGGCACTTCACCAACGGCGCCGAGCTCACCCGCGCCCACGGCAACACGACCGCGATCTACCGCCACCTCCTCGAGGCGGCGGAGGACCTCCCCCAGGAGCCGGGCCCCGCCCTGAGCGTCACCCCCGAGACCGCCTCCGGCACCGCGGGCGAGACCGTCGGCGAGTTCACCATCGCCACGAACGCCACCGGCGTCCCCGTGACCCTGGCCGCGCCGGACGGTGTCGAGCTGGTCGACCTGGCGACCGGTGAGTCCGTCGACACGGTCGACGACGGCGACACGGTCGGCTTCTCCGTCCCCGCCGGCGCCGACGCCGGCGAGGCCTCCTTCTCCCTGGAGGCCACCGCCCGCGTCGAGACCGGCCGCCTGTTCAAGGGCGAGGAGGCGGACCAGCCCACCCAGACCCTGATCACCGCCGAGGGCGACGAGACCACCGTGTCCGCCTCCGCCTCCGCCAGCTGGGAGGGCGGCGGTGAGACCGCGCCTCCCACCGAGGAGCCGTCGGAGGGGCCCACCGAGCAGCCGTCCGGGGAGCCCACCCCGCCGGAGTCCCCGGCCCCGAGCCCCAGCGTCGAGCCCAGCGACACGCCCTCGGCCCCCGTCGACGACAGTGACCGGCCGAGCCTGCCGGTCACCGGCGGGGCCCTGGCCGGACTGGTCGCGGCGGGCATCGCCGCGCTCGGCGCCGGCGGTGGAGCGGTCTACCTGAGCCGCAAGCGCAAGGCGGCGGCCGGCTCCGAGGACCTGGACGCCTAGTCCTCCTCCGGCCGCCTCCGGGCGGCCGTGGCCGAGGGCCCGCCCCCGTGGGAGACCACG
>NZ_JBSHDN010000164.1:0-15404 GCF_053616335.1 Nocardiopsis sp. NPDC055824 | reverse complement strand
GGATACCGCCGCAGCCCCGGGTGCACGGTCGCGCAAGCGCGGCCCCCGGGGACGCGGGCCCCCCCCCCCCCCCCCCCCCCCCCGCGGCGGCGCCCCCCCCCCGAGAAAGGACCCCCCCCGGGCCGCCCCGCCCCCGCCGCGTGCCGTGCCCGCCCGGGGCTCCGCTCCGGCCCGGGCGCCCGGGAGCGCGGACGTCCCCGGCTCCTCCGCCGAGGCCTCGTACCCGTGGCGGGGCCGGGCGCCGGGACCGGCCACGGGTACGAGACCACCGGGGCGGGGCCCGCGCCGCACCGGCGGCGGATCCGGACGGCCCGCTATCCCACGCGCGCCCCCCGTTCCGGGCGCTCGCGGCGGCGCAGGGACAGCACGACGGCGCCGATCACCGTCAGCAGGACGGCCAGCCCGCCCCAGACCATGTCCTGGCCGATCAGCATCTCCCCGCCCTCGGCCCCGGGGGTCCGGCCCCCGTCCCGGCCGGTGATCGTCACGGCGAGCAGCACGACGACGGTCGCCGCGGCCGCCAGCCGGGCACCGAGCCGGGCGAGCGCCCGGAGCCTGCGCCCGCCCGCCAGATCGCGGGGCGTGAAGCGCTCGTCCGCGCGCAGCGGCGCCAGCAGCCGGGCCAGGAGCAGCAGGGCCACGGGGAGCTGGAGGGCCCACACGAACGTGCGGAACCAGCCGTCGAACCACACGTTCGTGCCGTAGAGCAGGGTGTGCCAGACGCTCAGCGCGTAGACGACGATGACGAACCGGTGCAGCGCCCGCCACGTGCGCGTCCCGGTCCGGAACCGGAAGTAGTAGGCGAGGCTGAGCGGCACGGCCAGGTAGAGGGCGATCAGCCCGATGAGGATCGCGACCTGCCCGGTCCCGGTGGCGTATCCGCCGGGCACGAACACGTCCACGAACGCGGACAGCAGGCGTCCGCCCCAGGCCAGCCCCTCCTCGTTGTCCCGCACGAGTTCGAGGAAGAACGCGAACGCGTGGGCGAACATCAGTCCCATGGTGGTGAGGCTGGTGACGCGGTGCCAGCGCTCGATGCGGGCGTGCGGGACGGGGGCCCGCGCCGGGGGCGCGGTGGAGCGGAGCAGCCCGAGCATGACGGTGATCCAGGCCCAGAGGAGCCCCGACCACCCGAAGGCCTGGCAGAGCCAGTACAGCCAGTACTCCCCGGCGTCGGACAGGAACGGCATGACCATGAGCGTCATCGAGGTCCCCGCCTCGATGCGTGCGTAGACGACGAAGAAGATGACGAGGGTGACGACAAGGGCGACGGCGCTGTCAGGAACGACGCGCCGCAGGTCGGCGCGGAGTGCCGCGCCGTCGATCCGGGAGGGTCTGCGCCCGGGGCGGGCGCGTTCGGGTCCGGTGGTGTCGGCCATGGGCGGGGGGTGCCTTTCGTGAGAGGGAACCCCTATGACAGCAGCGCTTCCCCCGCCTGGCCACCCCTCTTCCCGGGGTGTCCGGGGACCGGTCCGGACCGGTCCCCCCGGACGGCTCGCCCCTCGGCGGGGAGGGCGCCCCGGGCAGGGCACCTCCCCGCCGCCGCGCTTCCCGGGAGGCGGGCCGCAGGGGGCAGGCCTCAGGGGGGCGGGGCCGCCGGGGAGAACCCGAGCCGGAGCCGGTGCCGGCCGGCGGCCAGCCGGTGCGCGGGCAGCACGCCCGGGCCGCAGGAGGCCGAGCCGATGCCGTGGTGCTCCAGGTCCAGGTGCAGGTGGATCCGCCCGTCCGGCACCAGTTCGTGCGGGTGCCGGGCCGCGTCGAGGGCGGCCGTGTCCCACCGGCGCGCGGAGAGGCCGAAGACCGGGTCCCCGTCGATCCGCAGTCCCGTGCCGTCCTCCGCCCGCAGGACGGCCCACCGTACGTCGGCCCGGTTGCCGTTCTCCTGGGGCCGCAGGTAGGGCGTCTGGAGCCCGTCGACCGAGCTGGCGAACCGGCCGACCCTCGCGGCCTGGTCCACGTCGCGGTAGGCCTCGCCCGGGCCGCGCCCGAACCACTCGACCCCGCCCAGGGAGGAGGGCACGTCCATGCGCACGCCGAAGCGCGGCAGGGGGCAGGGCCACTCCCCCTCGGCCTCGGCGTCCACGTCCAGGAGCAGGCGCCCGCCCTCCGCGGTCCAGCGGTAGGCGACGAGCATCCCGAAGTCCGCTCCCGCCGGGGCGAGCCGGTCGCGCACGACGTACGCGTCGCCGTCCCGCCCGGCGGAGAGGCGGCGCGAGGTGATCCGGTCGAGCCCGGCCGCCCGCCAGGGGACCTCGACGGACACCCCGTGGCGCGCCTGGTCGTTGTCGGTCGGCGCGCGCCACAGGTCCACCGCCGGGGTCCCGACCGGCAGTCCTCCGACGGAGAGCAGGGCGCCCGTTCCCGTGTCGAGGACACCCGGGCCGAGTCGGAGCAGGGCGCCCTCCGTGCCGGCGGCGGGTGCGGCGGTCCCGACCGGCCCCGGGGCCCCGGCCGTCCCGGCAGCGCCGTGTCTCCCGGTGGCGAGCCGGGCCTGCCCCCAGGCCAGTTCGTGCCCGGCCGGGGCCCAGGGCTGGTCCGCGCCCAGGTGGACCGACACCGTCAGCCACGCCTCGCCGCCGCCGGGCGGCTCGGGCATCCCGGGCAGGGGGACGTCCGCGTCCGCCCCGGGGCCGAGCACCGGCATGTCCAGCACACCCTCCGCGAACGGCACGCCCTCCTCCTCCGCGCGCCACCGGAGGACCAGCCCGGACGTGTCCCGGAAGTCCCAGGTGTTGGCGATCCCCACCGTCCCCGCGGCCGGGTCGGGGACGACCCGCACCGGCTCGATCGTCTTCTTGTAGGCGTGCAGCCCGGGCCCGGGCGTGCGGTCGGGGAGGAGGAGGCCGTCCGCGACGAAGTTGCCGTCGTGCACCGTTTCGCCGAAGTCTCCGCCGTAGGCGAACCACTCGGCGCCGTCCGGTCCGCGGCGGCGGATCCCGTGGTCGATCCACTCCCAGACGAACCCGCCCTGGAGTCGCTCGTGCCGCGTGAACAGCTCCTGGTACTCCTCCAGCCCTCCCGGGCCGGCGCCCATGGCGTGCGCGTACTCGCACAGCACGAACGGGAGCCCCCGCCGGTGGGCGTCGGCCCCGGGGTCGTCGGTGGCCTCCTCCTCGCGGCGGCCGATCGCGTCCACCTCGTCGTGCGGCGGGTACATGCGCGAGTACACGTCGGCGTAGGAGCTGTCGCGGTCGCCCTCGTAGTGGACCGGCCGGGAGGGGTCGTGCTCGCGCACCCAGGCGGCCATGGCCTCCAGGTTGCGGCCGGTCCCCGACTCGTTGCCCAGGGACCACAGGACGACGCTCGGGTGGTTGCGGTCCCGCCCCACCGTCCGGGCGATCCGGTCGAGGTAGGCGTCACTCCAGCGCGGGTCGTCGGAGGGGTTGCCGCGCCACCCCACCAGCTCGAAGCCGTGGGTCTCCAGGTCGCACTCGTCCACGACCCACAGGCCCAGCTCGTCGCACAGGTCGAGGAAGTCGGGGTGGGGCGGGTAGTGGCTGGTGCGCACGGCGTTGACGTTGTGCCGCTTCATCAGCAGGACGTCCTCGCGCATGGTCTCCCGGGGCACGGCGCGGCCGTGGTCGGGGTGCCACTCGTGGCGGTTCACGCCGCGCAGCAGCAGCGGCCTGCCGTTCACGCGCAGCAGGCCGCCGGAGACCTCCACGGTGCGGAAGCCGACGCGCAGCCGCGCCCGCTCCCCCGGCGCGGCGACCACCGCGTCGTAGAGGCGGGGCTCCTCGGCCGTCCACGGCTCCACCGGGCCGACCGCGTGCTCCACCCCGGCCGGGGCGTCCACCAGGCCGAGCTCCGGAACGCTGACCAGCGCCTCCGCCGATCCGGCCACGTCGACGCGCAGGGTGCCCGTTCCGTCCTCGTGGTCGTAGGAGGCGTGGACGGCGACGTCGCCGATCCCCCGCTCGGGGAGGGCGGTCAGGGTGACGTCGCGGAAGATCCCGGACAGCCACCACATGTCCTGGTCCTCCAGGTAGCTGGCCGCCGACCACTGGTGCACGCGGACCGCCAGGACGTTGCGGCCCGGGCGCAGCAGGTGGCCGGCGTCGAACTCGGCGGCCAGGCGGCTCCCGGTGGAGAAGCCCAGTTCGGTGCCGTTGAGCCACACGCGGAAGCAGGAGTCCACGCCGTCGAAGCGCAGCGCGGCGGCCCCCTCCGGCCAGTCCTCCGGCAGGTCGAACTCCCGCCGGTGGTCCCCGGTGGGGTTCTCGTCCGGCACGTGCGGGGGGTCCACGGGGAAGGGGTAGACGACGTTCGTGTAGGCGGGGGCCCCGTGGCCGTGCAGCTGCCAGTGGGAGGGGACGGGCAGCCCCTCCCACCCGGAGTCGTCGTAGTCCGGCCGCTCGAAACCGTCCGTGCCGGCCGGGGCCCCGGGGAGCATCCGGAACCGCCACGTGCCGTTGAGGTCCAGGGCGGGGGCGTCGCCGTCGAAGCGGGCGCGGGGCGCGCGGGCCCCGGCGGAGGGGGCGAAGTCCTCCAGGTAGGCGGGCTTGCGGGTCTCGGTCATGTCAGACCTCCCTCAGGTGCAGGAGCAGGGCTTGGGCCGGGTTGAGGTTGGGCAGCTGCACCCCCGAGCGGGCGAGGACCGCGCCGGAGACGGCGGCCTCCCCCTCGGAGAACCACGCCGGGAGCGCCTGCTGCAGGGTGGAGGGCCGTCCCGCCTCCCGGCGCCACGCCAGCCGGTAGACCCGGTCCTCGCGCAGGCCGGGCAGGCGTACCCGTCCCGGGAGGGCCCGGGCGGAGGTCGTCAGCCGGGAGTACCGGAAGACCGCCTCGCCGCCGTCGCGGGAGACCACCCCGTCGAGCTGTTCGGAGGGGTCGGGCGCGTCGGCGTGCACGGGGTCGCCCGAGTGCAGGAGGGGCCGCAGCTCCTTGTAGAGGGAGATCCAGGAGGCCAGGGCGCCGAGCTCGTCCTCGGTGCACGCGGTGATGTCCCATTCGATCCCCGTGTGGGAGAGGAGGGCGGCGAGGCAGCGGAACGACAGGTCCGCGGCCCGGCCGGTGGTGTGCGAGACGGGGCCGCCGACGTGGCTGCCCACCAGCTCGGGGGGCAGGAGCAGGGAGGTCCAGCGCTGGAGGGCCAGCCGCTCCAGGGGGTCGTTGCAGTCGGAGGCCCACACGCGGTCCGTGCGCTCCAGGACGCCCAGGTCCACCCGTCCGCCGCCGGAGGAGCACGACTCGATCTCCAGGCCGGGGTGGCGCTCGCGCAGCCGGTCGAGGAGCTCGTAGACGGCGAGGGTCTGCCGGTGCGTGCCCGCCGCGCCGGTGGGGGCGTGCACGGGTTCGAGCAGGTCGCGGTTGTGGTCCCACTTGAGGTAGTCGGGCCGGTACTCGGTGACCAGGGCGTCCAGGTGCTCGAACACGTGCCGGAAGGCCTCGGGCCGCGACAGGTCGAGGACCTGCTGGCTGCGGCTGGGCGGGGGCAGGCGGCCCTCGGCGGCCAGGATCCACTCGGGGTGGGCGCGCAGCAGGTCGGAGTCGGGGTTGGCCATCTCCGGCTCGACCCACAGCCCCACCTCCATCCCCAGGGAGCGGACGTGGTCGAAGAGGGGGTGCAGGCCGTCGGGCCACACCCCGGTGTCCACCGTCCAGTCGCCGAGCCCGGCGGTGTCGTCGCGGCGGCCCCGGAACCACCCGTCGTCCAGGACGAACCGCTCGGCGCCGATCCGGGCCGCCGTGTCGGCCAGCCGCTCGAGCTTGTCGAGGTCGTGGTCGAAGTAGACGGCCTCCCAGGTGTTGAGGACGACCGGTCGCGGCGTGGAGGGGTGGCCCGGCCTGGCCCGCAGCCAGCGGTGGATCCGTGAGGACATCCCGTCCAGCCCCCGGTCGGACCAGGACAGGAACACCCACGGCGTGGAGTAGGACTCGCCCCGGGCGAGCCGGACCTCGCCGGGGTGGAGGAGTTCGCCGCCCGCGAGGACCGCGTCGGCGTGCCCGGCCCCCTCGGGCAGGCGCTCGGCCAGGTGGACGTGGTCGCCGCTCCAGGCGGTGTGCACCCCCCACACCTCGCCGTGCCGGAACCCGAACCCGGGCGTCCCGGCGGTGAGCAGCAGCGTGGCGTCGTGCCCGGTCCTGCCGCGGCGGGAGGCGCGCATGCGCGTGCCCATGGAGAGGTCCTGGCGCTGGGGCGCGCGTTCGCGGCACCAGCGCCCGGTGAGGTCGAGGACCTCCCCGGCCTCGCGCGGCAGGGGCATGGTGACCAGGAGGGAGTCCAGGGTCCACGGGGCGTCGTCGGTGTTGGTGACGGTGTTGCGGGCGCGGACCAGCCCGGAGGGCTCCAACCTCAGCTCGCAGCGCAGTTCCAGCCCCGCGGCCCCGGCGAGGACGGTGACCGCGCCCCCCGCGCCGTCCCCGGGGGCGCCCGCCCCCGCGCCGCCGTCCGGCCCCTCCGGCGGGTCGACGGTCACGGAGCGGACGGTCCAGGCGGGGAAGGTCACCCGGCCCTCGTGGTGCCCGGCGATCCCGGGGTGGCCGCGCCAGCCCTCCCCCTGGGTGGGCACCAGCGACATCCAGGTGGGGACGTCGATCCCGTTGTGGGCGGCGGGCGGCGACGCGGCGGCGGCGAGCCCGGTGTCGTCGGGCAGGTCCGCGCCCCAGTGCAGCACGTGGGGCAGGCCGTCGTCGGGGACCCCGACGACCAGCGCGGTCCCCGCCGCGTTCAGGCGGACGGTGCGGTACGTCATCCCTTGCTCGCTCCCAGCGTCAGTCCGGCCACGAAGTGGCGTTGCAGCACGAAGAACACGACCAGTGTGGGCAGGGCGACGATGACCGACCCGGCCGACAGCAGGTTGTAGTCGACGAAGAACGCGCTCTGGAGGTTCTGGAGCGCGGTGGTGATGGGCAGCTTGTCGCCGCTGGACAGCAGCGCGAGCGCCCAGAAGAAGTCGTTGTAGATCCAGGTGACCAGCAGTGTGGCCAGGGCCGCGAGGCTCGGGCGGCACAGCGGGAGCACCACCTTCCAGTACTGCTGGAAGACGGTCGCCCCGTCCACCCTGGCGGCTTCGAGGAGCGACGCGGGCATCGCCCTCATGAAGTTGCTGAGGACGAACGTGCAGAAGCCGATCTGGAACGCCGTGTGGATGAGGACGACGCCCAGGTGGCTGTCGTAGAGCGACCCGGACCCGCTGATCCAGTAGGGCAGGGGAACGGCGTTGTAGAGGCGGAACAGCGGGACGAGGAGGGCCTGCGGCGGCAGGAGGTTCGCGGCGAGGAACACCGCGAGCATCACCAGGTTGAAGCGGCGCGAGTAGGCGGAGAGCACGAACGCCGCGCACGACGACAGGAACAGGGTGAGCAGCACCGCGGGGACGGTGATGACCAGGGAGTTCAGGAAATAGCCCGGCAGTTCGCCCTGGTTCCAGGCGTTGGCGTAGTTGTCGAGGGTGAACCCGCCGAGGGACAGGTAGCCGTGCACCGCCGTGTAGTCGTAGTCGCGGAAGGAGTTCACCACCGCCCACAGCACGGGGAACAGCCAGGCCAGCGCCGTCACGACGAGGAACGCGTGCAGCAGTACACGTGCCGGGCGGAGGCGCCGGCGGGCGGGGCTCCGGCGCGTCGGGGGCCCGGTGCGCCGGGTCTCGGGGAGGGTCTCGGCGGTCACCTCTGGGCCCCTCTCAGCATGGTGGACACGTAGACGACGATGAACACCAGGGAGATCACCAGCATGACCACGGCCAGCGCGGAGCCGAAGCCCACCCTGCTGGCCTCGCCGATGACGTTGGAGGTCACCAGCGCGGAGATCAGCTCCAGGCCGTTGCGGCCCCGGTTGATGACCCACACGATGTCGAAGGCGCGCAGTGCGTCGATGACGGTCACGACGACCACGACCAGGTTGATGGGGAGCAGCGCCGGGAAGACGACCCGGGTGAAGGTGCGCACGGGTCCGGCTCCGTCGATGGCGGCGGCCTCGCGCAGGGACGGGTCGACGGCCTTCAGCCCGGCCAGGTAGAGCAGCATGATGTACCCGGTGTGCCGCCATCCGGCCGCGACCAGCACCGCGTACAGGTTGATGTCCGGGTTGCCGAACCAGTCCACGGCGGGCGCGTCGGCGACCATGGCGAGGAACGCGTTGAGCAGCCCCTGGTCGCGGGAGTAGATGAGCTGCCACACGAACCCGATGAGGGCGAGCGACAGCACCACGGGCAGGTAGAAGATGCTCTGGTACACCGAGCCGCCGCGCAGCTCCCGGTCGAGCAGCACCGCCAGGAACATCCCGAGCAGGGTGGGGACCGTGAACAGGACCACCAGCCACACGAGGTTGTTGCGCAGTGCGGGCTCGAACGGCGGATAGATGGTGAACGCGTCCGTGTAGTTCTGGACGCCGATCCACTCGATGGTGTCCAGGCCGCCGATGCCGTCCCACCGGGTGAACGACAGCAGGACCGTGGCCGCCGCGGGCAGCCACACCAGGCCGACCACGAGCAGGGCGGGCACGCCCAGCATGAGGGCGAGGGCGGCGCGGTCGGCGCGCCCGTGGCGGGGACCCGTCCCCGGGCGCCGGGCGCGTCCGGTGCGCCGCGCCGGGGCGGGGGGCGGGGGCCCGTCCGTCCTGGCGGCGGGGGGCGGCGGGGGGCCGTTCGACGCCATGCCTGTCTCCTTCACTTCTGGTTCACCGGCCGAAGATCGACAGCTTCTGGCGCTGGATCGTGCCGGTCAGGTCGGCGATGTCGTCGGGTTGGCGCAGGAAGCGCTGGAGGGCGGGGATCATGACGACGGACGCGAAGTCGGGCCGGGTGTCGCGGTCCATGTACTGGGTGAGCGCGCCGGCGCTCGCGACCATGTCGTTGACCTTCGCGTCGAGCGGGCTGAACCCGCCGGTGCCCGCGTCCAGGTGGGTGGGGAGCGCCTGCGGGTCGATCGCGGTGTAGATCTCCTGCGCCTCCAGCGAGCCGAGGTGGCCGAGGAGTTCGCGGGCGCCCTCGGGGTTGCGCGGGTCGCCGGAGACCATGAACCCGTCGATGGGCGCCTCGACCACGTCGGCGCCGATCTCGGGGTCGAACTCGGGGAAGGCGAAGCAGTCCAGGTCGTCCAGGTCCTCCCCCTCGGGGAAGACGTGGGTGATGAACATGCCGCACAGCATCATCCCGGCCTCTCCGCGGACCAGGGAGGTCTGCGCCTCGTTGATCCCCCGGCCCAGGGGGTCGGGCTGGTGGTGGGGCAGGAGCTCGGCCCAGGCCCCGAAGACGCTCCTGACCTCGGACGAGTCCCAGGAGTGGTCGCCGTCGAGGAGTTCCAGGTGGAACTCGGGGCCGTTGATGCGCAGGTTGAGGTGGTCGAACATGCCCATCGCGGGCCAGCCCTCGCGGATCCCGGAGGCGAGGGGTTCGAGCCCGTCGGCGCGCATCCGCTCGCACAGTCCGACGAACTCCTCCCTGGTGGCGGGGACCTCGTAGCCGTTGCGCTCGAACAGGCTCCTGCGGTGGAAGACCGCCCAGGGCGCGGTGGAGTCGGGGACCATGTACTGCCTGCCGTCGGGGGCCGTGCACAGGCTCCTCACCTGGTCGGTGAAGGCCCCCTCGAAGTGCCGGTCCCAGACGTCGGTGACGTCGCTGATCAGGCCCCGTTCGGCGAAGAAGCGCATCCGGTACCCGGCGAACCAGCCGATGACGTCGTCCGGGGTGCCCTGCAGGTAGTTGTTGATGCTCTCCTGGAAGGAGGTGGAGTCGAAGGTGTTGACCTCGACGGTCCGTCCGGAGGCGGCCTCGTACACGCCGAGGCTCTCCCGGACGGCCTCCCGCTGGGCGGGGTTGGCCCGGTTCGAGGCCATCCTGACCGTGTTCGGGTCGTCGCGGCCCGCGGCGCCGCACCCGGTGAGGCCGGGCAGGGCCAGGAGCGCCCCGGCCCCGGCCAGGCCGCCCAGAAGGGCGCGGCGCCGCAGGCCCGGCGGTCCCGGAGGTCTGTGGTGCATCGAGGACTCCTCCGAACAGGTGTGAAGGCGATCACAGTTCTCCACATGTTCGGTACATCACTCCCACTTGTCAACACTTATCAACTTTTCCGAACAGAAAACCACGCACTACCGCCCCTATTGACACGAACGCGGAACCTGCAACACTGGATCGAACACCTTTCAACATTTCCACTCATCGCTTGGGGGACGGATGCTGGCCGCGCAACGGCAGGAGCTGATCCTCGAACAGGTCAGGCGGACCGGGGGCGTCAGGGTCGCCGACCTCGTCGAGAGCCTCGCCGTGTCGGACATGACCGTCCGGCGCGACCTCGACGTCCTGGAACACCGCGGCTCCCTGCGCAAGGTGCACGGCGGCGCCGTCGCGCCGGAGGGCCCCCGCACCGAGGAGCCGGGCTTCGAGGCCAAGTCCACCCGCCAGGAGGACGAGAAGCACGCGATCGCCCGCGCCGCCGCCGGCCTGGTCGAACCGCACAGCGCCGTCGGCCTGTCGGCCGGCACCACGACCGCCCTCGTCGCCGAGTACCTGGCCGACACCCCGGGGCTGACCGTGGTCACCAACTCCCTGCACGTGGCCGAGGTGTTCCACCGCACCGCCCGGCCGGACCAGACCGTCGCCCTCACGGGCGGCTTCCGCACGCCCTCCGACGCGCTCGTCGGCCCGCTCGCGCTCGCCTCGATCCGCGGCCTCAACCTGGACACCCTGGTCCTGGGCGTGCACGGCATGCATGAGCGCGCCGGGTTCACCACCCCGAACCTCATGGAGTCCGAGACCAACCGCGCCCTGGTGGAGGCCGCCGCCACCCTCGTCGTGGCCGCCGACCACAGCAAGTGGGGCACCGTCGGGATCAGCACCATCGCGCCGCTGGACCGCTGCGACGTGCTCGTCACCGACTCCGGGATCCCCGACGCGGCACGAGCCGCGCTCTCCGAGCGGGTCGGCCGCCTCGTGGTCACCGACGTGCGGCCCCGGACGGAGCAGGGATGACGCGCGCTCCGCAGGACGGCCCGGCCGGGCGCCGGCACGGAACGGGCGCCGCGGACGTGGGCGCCGCGGACGTGGGCGCGGGGCGGGAGGCCCCCGGCCCCGCCGGCACGGGACCCGCCCGCCCCCTGCGCAGGACCCCGGCGAAGCTGGCCGACGGCCGCGAGATCGTCTACTTCGACGAGGGCGGCGCCGCCCGCGAGCCCGCGCCCGACACGCGCGACCTGCCGCCGTCCGCCACCGGCTCGGAGATGCGCTGGGACCCGCTGCTGCGCGAGTGGGTGGTCGTCGCCTCCCACCGGCAGGGGCGCACCCACCTGCCCTCCAGCGACGACTGCCCCCTGTGCCCCTCCGTCGGCGGGCGCGCGACCGAGATCCCGGCGGCCTCCTACGACGTGGTGGCCTTCGAGAACCGCTTCCCCTCCCTGGTCCCCGACCACGGCCGGGAGCTGGAGGACGTCGGCGAGCTGGAGCCCTCCCGCAGGGTGGGCGCGGGCCGCTGCGAGGTCCTCGTGTTCGGGTCCGACCACCGCGCGTCGTTCGCCGACCTCTCCCCGGAGCGCGCCCGCACCGTGATGGAGGCCTGGGTCGACCGGACCCTCGCCCTGTCCGCCCTGCCGGGCGTGGAGCAGGTCTACTGCTTCGAGAACCGGGGGCCGGAGATCGGGGTGACCCTCCACCACCCCCACGGCCAGATCTACGCCCTCCCGTTCGTGACCCCCCGCACCCTGCGCACCCTCGACTCGGCCGAGGAGTACCGGGCGCGCACCGGTGGCGACCTGTTCGCCGACGTCCTGCGCGCCGAACAGGAGGCGGGGAGCCGGGTCGTGGCCCGGACCGAGCACTGGACGGCGTTCGTCCCGGCCGCCGCGCGCTGGCCGGTGGAGGTGCACCTGTACCCGCACCGGGCGGTGCCCGACCTGCCCTCGCTCACCGGCGCCGAACGCGACGACTTCGGCCTCCTGTACCTGGACGTGCTGGGCCGCTTCGACGCCCTGTACGACGCGCCCCTCCCCTACATCTCCGCCTGGCACCAGGCCCCGGTCCGGGACCCCCGGCGCGGCCTGGCGCGCCTGCGCCTGGAGCTGTTCTCCGTCCGCAGGGCGCCGGGCAAGCTCAAGTACCTCGCCGGGACCGAGTCCGGCATGGGCGTGTTCATCAACGACGTCGCCCCGGAGACCACCGCCCGGCGCCTCAGGGAGGTCGCACAGTGAGACTGCTCGTCACCGGCGGAGCCGGATACATCGGCGGTGTGGTGACCGCACTGCTCCTGCGGTCCGGACACGAGGTGACGGTGCTGGACGACCTGTCCACGGGTCACCGCGACGCCGTCCCCGGGGACGCGCGGCTGGTGGTCGCCGACCTGGCGGACGCCGCCGACGTGCTGGACCCGTCGGTGGAGGCCGTCCTGCACTTCGCCGGGAAGTCGCTGGTCGGCGAGTCCGTGGACGCCCCCGGGGCCTACTGGCGCACCAACGTGGCGGGTTCCCTCGCGCTCCTGGAGGCGGTACGGCGCCACGGCGTCCGCCGGATGGTGTTCTCCTCCAGCGCCGCCGTCTACGGCGAGCCCGTGTCGCCCGGGCCGATCGCGGAGACCGACCCCGCCGTGCCCACCAACCCGTACGGGGCGAGCAAGCTCGCCGTGGACCACATGCTGGCGTCCTGGGCCCGCGCGTACGGGCTGGGCGCCGTGAGCCTGCGCTACTTCAACGTCGCCGGCGCCCACCTCGGCCTGGGCGAGCGGCACGACCCCGAGACCCATCTGATCCCGAACCTGCTGCGCGTGGCCGCCGGGGAGCGGGACAGCGCACGCGTGTACGGCACCGACTACCCGACCCGGGACGGGACGGCGGTGCGCGACTACCTGCACGTCGCCGACCTCGCCGACGCGCACCTGCGGGCCCTGGAGCGGGTGGTCCCGGGGACCCACCGCGCCGTCAACCTGGGCACCGGCGGCGGGCACACCGTGCGCGAGGTCCTCGACGCCGTCCGGCGGGCCACCGGCCACCCGGTCCCGGCGGTGGACTCCCCGCGCCGGCCCGGCGACCCGGCGGTGCTGGTCGCCGCCAACGATCGGGCGCGGCGGGACCTGGGCTGGACCCCGACCCGCACGCTGGACGAGACCGTCGCCGACGCGTGGGCGTTCGCCCGCGCGCTCCCCCGCCCGTGAAGCCGGCGGACGGCCCCGGACACGGCCCGCGGCGGGAGACCGGGGCGGGACGGGGACACGGTCGGCACACGGGGCACGAGGCCTCCGACAGACGAGAGGGCACCACCACATGAGCGACGTGTCGTCCGCGTTCCGCGCGGCGTTCGGCCACGGCCCGGAGGGCGTGTGGACCGCGCCCGGCCGCATCAACCTCATCGGGGAGCACACCGACTACAACGACGGGTTCGTGCTCCCGCTCGCCCTCCCCCTCGCCCTGACCGCCGCCGCCTCCCGGCGCCCGGACGGCGCCGTGCGGTTCCGGTCCGGGCAGACGGCCGGGGAGTTCCGCGCCTCCCTGGCGGAGCTGGTCCCCGGCGCGGTCGAGGGGTGGGCCGCCTACCCGGCCGGCGCCCTGTGGGTCCTGGGGCGGGAGGGGTACCCGGTGGGCGGGCTGGACCTGCTGGTCGACAGCACCGTCCCGACCGGCGCGGGGCTGTCGTCCTCCGCCGCGCTCACGTGCGCGGTGGTCATGGCCGCGGCCGCCCTGCACGGCGCCGACCTCCCGCCCGACCGGGTGATCCGCCTGGCCCAGCGGGTGGAGAACGACTTCGTGGGGATGCCCTGCGGGATCCTGGACCAGTCGGCGTCCATGCTCTCCACCGAGGGCCACGCCCTGTTCATGGACACCCGCACCATGGACACCGAGCAGGTGCCCTTCGCCCCCGGCGAGCACGGGCTCTCCCTGCTGGTGGTGGACACCCGCGCCCCGCACCGGCTGGTGGAGGGCCACTACGCCGACCGGCACCGCGCCTGCAAGGACGCCTCCCGGGCCCTGGGGCTGGCGGCCCTGCGCGACGTCGCCGACCTGCCGGGGGCCCTGGCGGCCCTGCCGGACGACCTGTCCCGGAGGCGGGTGCGCCACGTGGTGACCGAGAACGCGCGGGTGCTGGAGGCCGTGTCGCTGCTCCGCTCCGGCGACGTGCGCGCGGTCGGCCCGCTGCTGACCTCCTCGCACGCCTCCCTTCGCGACGACTACGAGGTCACCGTGCCCGAGGTGGACACCGCCGTCGACGCCGCCCTGGCCGCCGGGGCGCTGGGCGCGCGGATCACCGGCGGGGGGTTCGGCGGTTGCGTGATCGCGCTCGTGGCGGCCGACGGGGCGCGACGCTGTGAGGAGGCCGTACGGGAGGCCTACCGGGAGCGGGGCTTCGCCGAACCCGGGGTCTTCGAGGCCGTCCCCTCCGCGGGGGCGCGCCGCGTCGTCTGACACCTCCCGGGCCGCAGCGCGGGAGCGAGGGGCCGGTCGTCCGGGGCGGGGGCGCCCCCCTGCACAATGGCGGCCGAACGACAACAAGGGAGAACCGTATGGGCCTCAGGTTCGGACTGCTGGGCACCGGCCACTGGGCGGCGGAGACGCACGGCGCGGCACTGGACGCGCACCCCGGCGCCGTCCTCGCCGGTGTGTGGGGACGCGACCCGGCCAAGGCCGCGGCGCTCGCCGACCGCTACGGCGCCCGCGCGTACGACGACGTGGACGCGCTGCTGGCCGACGTGGACGCCGTGGCGATCGCCCTGCCGCCCGACGTGCAGGCCGAGCTGGCCCTGCGCGCGGCGCGGGCCGGAAAGCACCTCCTGCTCGACAAGCCCGTGGCGCTCTCGGCCGCGGCCGCCGGAGAACTCGCCGCCGAGGTCGCGGCGCGGGACCTGGCGTCGGTGGTGTTCTTCACCAACCGCTTCTCGGACAGCGTCGAGGAGTTCGTGCGCTCGGCCGCCGCCGAGGGCGGGTGGCACGGCGTCCGGGCGACCCTGTTCGCGTCGATCTTCCAGCCCGGCAACCCGTACGGCGCCTCACCGTGGCGCCGGGAGCGGGGCGGCCTGTGGGACGTGGGCCCCCACGTGCTGTCGGTGGTGCTGCCGGTGCTCGGCCCGGTCACCCGGGTGACGGCCCTGGCCGGACCCAGGCACACCACGCACATGCTCACCCAGCACGAGGGCGGGGCCGTCGGCTCGTTCGCGGTGACCCTCGACGCCCCGCCGGAGGCGAAGGCCTTCGAGATCGTCCTGCACGGCGAACGGGGCTGGGTCCCGGCGCCGGGCGGCGACCGGTCGGCGGTGGAGGCGTTCGGCACGGCGGTCGACCGGCTGACCGCCCGGATCGGCGGCGCGGAGGAGCCGTGCGACGTGCGCTTCGGCCGGGACGTGGTCGCGGTGCTGGAGGCCGCCGAGAGGTCCGTGTCGCTGGGCCGGGCCGTGGGCGTGGACGAGGCCACCGGGTAGGACCCGGTGGCCTTCCGGACGTGTGCCCCGGGGCCACGGCCCCGGGAGGACCGCCCCGGCCGGGAGCACCGGCC
>NZ_JBSHDN010000163.1:0-15650 GCF_053616335.1 Nocardiopsis sp. NPDC055824 | reverse complement strand
CCGTTCCCCCCGCGCGGGGGGAACGGCACGGCCGGGGCGGCGGATCACCCGAAGACGACGTCCGAGCAGTTGTAGAACGCCTCGGGGCTGTCCGAGCGCTCCCACACCACGTACACGATGTGCTGGCCCTGCCGCTCGGGCAGGTCGACGTCCCAGTAGTACTCGGCGCCCTGGACGCCGCCCTGGCGCAGCGGCGGGTCGGTCACCTCGTCGATGAGCTCCAGGTCGTCCCAGGCGAGCGGGGAGCCGGGGTCCCACCCCTCCTCGGTGACGTAGGTGAAGAACGTACCCGGGTGCTGGGCCCAGGCGTTGTGGTGGAACTCGACCGTCTGCCCCGAGGGCAGGCCGGTGGTCGGCCAGTCGGTGCGCGCCGCGTTGAACGCGGAGAAGGCGGGAGTGGGCCCGCACAGCTCGCCGTCGGCCACGACCTCCTGGTGGCGGCCGTCGGCGTCGCCGATGAGGTTGCCGAACCAGTTCCAGAACGGGTACGAGCCGCCCTCGGCCAGGGCGTCGGCGCAGGCGGGGTTGGTCGGCTCGACGTTGCCGCCCGCGCCGCCCTCGAGTCCGTCGACGTAGCAGGCGTAGGTGCGGCTGGCGGGGTAGGTGAACGCGCCGTGGGCGGCGGCGGGCTGCGGGGCGAGCGACACGGCCAGCGCACCTGCGAGGGTGCCGGCCGCGGCGATCGCGCCCGCCTTGGTCACAGTCTTCACGGGGGGTCTTCCTTTCCGTCTGCGGGCCTGTCCGCCCGGCCTCCCGGCGGCTCCTCGCCCTGCCCGTTCCGGGTGGACCCGGCGAGGGCCCCGGCAGGGCTGCCCCGACCGCCCCTTTTCCTCGCACGATGGCGGCGCCCGCCGAGGAATCGGCTGCGCCGCCCCGACGGGGGCGGGGGCGTATCGGGACTTTCGTGAGCACCATGAACGGGCATTCATTTTGGGAACGCTCCCATGGCCTTGCACGGTGCAAGTTAACAGGAACGACACAGGCCCACAACGGGTCCTGGAGAAGAATTTTCGCGGTACGGATCGAACCGGACACGCTGAGCTACAGGCCCTTGCGGAACCCCGTCCGCCCTCGCACGGACCGGGCTCCCCTGACGTGCGCCGACCACCGCCCGGACACCCGGGGCCGCCTCCGCGCGAGCCCACCGCCGCGAACGCCGGAGTGCGCAAAGGTCAGTGTGTTCGCACCCTCAGGGAAGTATTCGGAACCGTGTCCGGCGAGGCCCGCCGACGCGCACCGCACTGGGTGGCGCGGCCCCCGTGCACGAGGGGCCCGGGGACATGGCCGGGGCCTCCCCGCCGACGGGGACCGCCCCGCCCCCTCCCCGGGCGGCCGCCCGGCCGGACCGGTGCCCCCGGGGGGGCACCCTCCCCGGTCAGCCCCAGAAACCGAAGCTGTACAGCAGGCCGTTGGTCGCCGCGACGACGCCCAGGGCGAGCACCGCCCCCGTGACGAACGAGGTGCGCAGCGAACGCACCAGGAACTCCAGCGACACCAGGTTGTTGAGGAGGAAGTAGCCCAGCATCGTCGCGTGCCAGAACCCGTCCATCGACAGCGGCTCGAAGTAGTAGGCCGAACCGGTCCACACATCCGTCTCGGTCGTGAACCACGCCCACGCCAGGGCCGCACCGTACCCCAGCGGGATCTGGATCAGCGGCAGGATCAGCAGCGGCAGGAGCTTGACGAAACCCCACAGGCCGGGCTGGTCGGCCCGGCGCGCCTCGGACTGCGCCCTGCGGGCCGCGTCCTGCTCCGCGCGCAGGCGGTCGCGGTGCACGCGCTCGGCCTCCTGCCGGCGGCGCTCCTCGATCCTCTGCTCCTCCATGCGGCGGCGCTGCTCCTCCTGCTGGCGCTGCTGCTCCGCGGCCAGGCGGCGCTGCTCCTCCTGCTGCCGGCGGCGCTCCTCCTCCTGGCGCCGCTGGTGGGCGCCGGTGTCGGCACGCCCGCCGCGGGGCCCGCCGTACAGGTCGGCGTAGGGGTCGTCCGCGCCCTGGTCGCCGTACGCCTGCCCCTGCTGGTACTGGGACGTGGCCCCCTGCCCGTACGGGGAGGCCGTCTGTCCGGGCTGCTGCTGCGTGGGCGGGAACTGCGCCGTGGGCTGGTACCCGCCCGGCGCGGAACCCGCCCCGTGGCCGGCGCCCTGCGTGCCCGCGACCCGGGTGGCCTGGTCGTCGCCGAACGCCCCCGCCGCGGCGGCTCCCCCCAGGGCCCCGGCCGCACCGCCCAGGGCGGCCGCGCCGCCGGCGCCGAGCACCTCCGTGCGCTGGTGGCCGCCGGTGGCCTGCGGGTCCCCCGCCGAGGTCGCCAGCGCCCGGTTGACCTTGGCCACCTGCTCCTGCACACCCGCCATCACCGCCGGGGGCAGCCAGGACGCCCCGGCGTGCACATCGCCCAGGTAGTCGAGGATCTCGCCCGGCCCGGGCCGCCCCTGCGGGTCCTTGGACAGGCAGGCGGCGACCAGGTGGCGCAGGCTCTCGGGCACCGCCGACAGGTCGGGCTCCCGGCTGATGATGCGCATGACCATGGTGGGCATGTTGCCCTCGCCGAAGGGCCCGGTGCCCGACGCCGCGAAGGCCAGGACGGCGCCGTAGGCGAACAGGTCGCCGGCAGGCGTCAGGTGCTCCCCCTGCACCTGCTCGGGGCTCATGAACCCCGGGGTCCCGATGATGGACTGGGTGGCGGCCGTGCCGTCCGTGGCACGGGCGATGCCGAAGTCGATCACCCGCGGCCCGTCCTCGGACAGCAGCACGTTGCCCGGCTTCAGGTCGCGGTGGATCAGGCCGACCCGGTGGATCTCCACGAGCGCCTCGGCGAGCCCCGCGGCGAGCACCCGCACACTCGCCTCCGGGAGCGGCCCGTACGCCTGCACCGCCTCGTCCAGGGGCAGCGAGGGAACGTAGGAGGTGACCAGCCACGGCACCTCGTCGTCGGGACCCGCGTCGATCACCGGGGCGGTGAACGCCCCGCTCACCTGGCGGGCCGCGGTGACCTCGCGCGCGAAGCGCTGGCGGAAGGAGGCGTCCGCGGCCAGGTGCGGATGGATGCGCTTGACCGCGACGGCCCGGCCGGCGGCCGAGCGTCCGAAGAACACCTGCCCCATGCCGCCGGCGCCCAGGCGCCCGATCAGCCGGTACCGGCCAATGCGTTCGGGGTCAGTGTTCTCTAGGGGACCCAACGTCCTCATCCTCCGACTCTGCCGCGACTGTCGTCCCGCGACTGCGCTCCCGGGACCCCCGCGATCGTAGCCAACGGCGGGTGGCGCGCCGACCGCGGACCGACCCCCGCGTCCGCGCGGGAAGGGGCCCAGTCTAGGGGGTTCGGCCGACACGGCACCCCTCCCTCCCGGAAGCGGGGGCGCGTGTCCGCCGTTCGCCGGACCCTGCCGGAAACGCCCCGGCCGACCGCGAAGTTCCCCCCTGGCCGCCACCGGCCAAGTTGCCGCACGCAGTGGCTGCGGCCCTCACGTCACACCTAGGGTCGTCCACATCACCCCCACTCGCACGGAGGACGCCGCGGACGCCGGCCCGGGGACGGCGTCCGGCCCGGCACAGGACCGCCACGGCGGCCCCCGCCGCGCCCGCGGGGCGGGGGACGCGTGCGCGAGGGAACGGGGGACCGGGTACGCGCCCTCCGGCCCGGCCCCCTCGGAACGGCACAGCGACCCCGGCCCGCCACCCGACAGCCGCTCCCCCGCCGCACTGCGTGCGAGGACGGGCCCGCCCGCCCGGGCCGGGAACGCCGGAGCACCGAGGAGAGGACCACACGGCCATGCAGACCATCGACGCACTGCGCATCGACGCCCGGCTGCGCGCGGCCCACAGCCTGTCATGGCTGTCCGCGCAGACGGGCGACCACCCCAGCCGCCTCCTGCACCACCCCTGGCGCGACAACCCCTACCCGACCTTCCGGCGGATGCGCTCCCAGGGCCCCTTCACCACCAGCAAGCTCGGCTTCCGCTCCGCCAACACCTACGAGGCGGTGAGCACCCTCCTGCGCAGCCGGGACTTCGGCGTGCAACCGCCCGCCGGGGCCGCCCTCCCCGGACAGTTCGACATCATCGACCTGTCCTTCCTCACGCTCGACCCGCCCGAGCACACCCGTCTGCGCGCCCTCGCCCGCCCCGCCTTCAGCCCGAGCCGCATGGCCGGGTACCGCACCGAGATCGAGAAGATCACCCACGAACTCCTCGACACGGCGACCGCCCGGCGCGACTTCGACCTCATGCGCGACTTCGCCCAACCCCTGCCGATCGCGGTGATCAGCCGCCTCCTGGGCATCCCCGAGTCCGACGACGCCCGGTTCGTCCAGATCGGCCACACCATCGGCGGCGCCCTGGACGGCGCCCGCTCGGCGGGCCACCTGCGCCGGATCGACAAGGCCTCGGCCGAACTGGACGCCCTCTTCGACCGGCTCATGGCCGAACGGCGCACCCGCCCCCGCGAGGACGTGATCTCCGCCCTGGTCGCCGAGGCCGACGACGGCGCGCTCACCCCCGCCGCACTGCGCGCGATGTGCCGCCTGCTGCTGGTCGCCGGGTTCGAGACCACGGTCAACCTGATCGGGAACGGGGTCATGGCCCTGCTGCGCCACCGCGAACAGTGGGAACGGCTGGTGCAGGACCCCGGCCTGGCGCCGGGGGCCGTGGAAGAGGTCCTGCGCTTCGACTCACCGGTGCAGATGACCACCAGATGGGCGCACACCGAGTCGACCGTGCAGGGCAGGCGACTGCAACCGGGCGACTACGCGCTGTGCCTGATCGGGTCCGCCAACCGCGACCCGGACCGCTTCGAGGACCCCGACCGGTTCGACATCACCCGCGAGGACGCCTCCGACCACCTCTCCTTCTCCAGCGGCGCCCACTACTGCCTGGGAGCCCCGCTGGCCCGCCTCGAGGGCGAGATCGCCCTGCGCGCCCTCGCCGAACGGCTCCCGCGCCTGCGCCCCACCGCCGTCCCCACCCGCCGCGGCACCACCGTCGTACGCTCCCTGTCCCGGTTCCCCGTCACCACCGGCACCCCCTGAGGAGGAACCCCCGCACGACACGCGCGACCCGACCCCGGCGTGCCCCACCGGCACACAGGCCCAGCGAGAGGAACCCCGGTGGAACCGAGCCCGCGAGAACCCGAGGAACACGGCACACCGGCGGACCACAGGCACGACACGGCCCCCGGCGCCCGCCGGGCCCCCACCCGGGCAAGGGGCGCGCTGCTGACCGCCGGCGCCCTGGGCGCGGCGGTCCTCACGGTCACCGCGACCCTGCTCCTCGCCCTGCCCGACCGGGCGCCGGTCGGCGAACTCCCCGCGCTGGCCCGCTCGCACGGCATCGGCCTGGGGGTGGCCGTGGCCGTGGACCCGCTGGCCCGCGACGGCGGCTACCAGGACGTGGTCACCTCCAACTACACCTCCGTCACCGCGGAGAACACCATGAAGTGGGAGTACGTGCAGCCCGAGCGGGACGAGTTCGACTGGAGCGGCCCCGACGCGGTGGTGGACTTCGCCCGACGCCACGGCCTCGGCGTGCGCGGCCACACCCTGCTCTGGCACAACCAGCAGCCGCCCTGGCTGTCCGAGGGGACCTGGACCGGCACGGAGCTGCGCGAGGTGATGCGCGAGCACACGGACGCGCTGCTGGGCCGCTACCGGGGCAGGATCACCACCTGGGACGTCATCAACGAACCCCTCGTCGACGACGGCCCCCGGCTGCGGGACAACCTGTGGCACCGGGTCCTGGGCGAGGACTACATCGCCGAGGCGCTGCGCATGGCCCACGAGGCCGACCCCGGGGCCAGGCTCTACATCAACGAGTTCGGCATCGAGGGCGCCGGCCCCAAGGCCGACGCCCTCCACACCCTGGTGACCGACCTGCTGGACCGCGGCGTGCCGCTGCACGGCATCGGCTTCCAGGGACACTTCGTCCACGGCTCCGTCCCCGAGGACCTCACCGAGCAGATGCGCCGCTACAGCGACCTCGGCCTGGACGTCACCGTCAGCGAACTCGACGTGCGCATACCCGAACCGGCCGGACAGGAACAGCTGGAGGAACAGGCCCGGGAGTACCGGCGGGTGGTCCAGGCCTGCCTGGACGTGCCCCGGTGCGTCAACGTCACGGTGTGGGGCGTCAGCGACCAGCACTCCTGGATCCCCGAGTGGTTCCCCGGCTACACCGCGGCCCTGCCCTTCGACGGCTCCTACCGGCCCAAACCCGCCCTGGCAGGCATGGCGCAGGCCCTGGAACGACGCCGGACAGGGACCCGACCGGGCCGGACGACCCCGCGCACGCCCCCGGGCCACAGGACACGGCTCAAAAACTCAAAGGGACCAGGTATTCGGGAACCACGACCCGCGTCCGCGGAGCGACCCGCAACACCTCCGCCGTGAACTCCTCCACACCCATCCCCTCCCCCGTCCCGTCCAGGGGCGGGTTCACCAACTCCCGCTCGAAGTGGTCCCAGTGCACGGGCACGACCGTGGCCGGCCTGTCCAGCGCCTCGATGAGCCGCGGCACGTACTCGTGCGTACTGGAGGTCGACGGCAGCGCGACCATCGCCACGTCCGGCGCCAGCCCCGCCACCTCCCGCTCCGCGAAGTCGCTCGCCCCCATCAAGAACACCGACGGCCCCGACCCCGGCCGCACCTGGAAGGCGAGGGTGTCGCCCTCCGGCAGGTCCGCGACCGTGACCGGGGCCTCGGGGACACCGACGCGCACCCCGGGGAAGAGCACCGACCTGGAGGCGTTGCGGCTGTGCAGCGCCCGGACGACCTCCACCACGCACCCGCCGAAGTCCAGAACCTCCCCGCCCCGCACCGTGGACACCTGGCCCGCGGGAACCCCCATCGCCCGGGCCAGGTGGTACGTCGTCAGGGTCCCCACGACCCGCGCCCCCGTCGTGGTCGCGATGTGGGGGACGTCGGAGAAGTGGTCCCAGTGGCTGTGGGTCACCAGGACGACGCCGTCCTCACCGAGGTCGGCGGTGTGCTCGTCCACGAGCACCGGGTCCACGACCAGCTCCGTCGCGGCGTCGAACCCCCGCTCGGGGTCGAACAGGCCGGTGGAGAACCGGGTGAGGAACGGATCCACCAGAATCGGCGCCCGCCCCGGGACATCGATGCGCCAACCACTGGTCCCCAGCCACCGGAACGTCGCACCCGACCCCCCGCCCGAGGACTCCGACGGCGCCCCCGCCACCGCACCCGCCGCCCCCGACAGCAAGGGCGTGAGCGCCCCCGCCGCCACCGCACCCCGCAGGAAACCCCGTCGTCCGATCGCCATGCGCCGGTCACCTCTTCCACCCGCTCCCGAGCCCGGCCCCGGTGGACCGAACGGCGCACAGCCAAACACGGGCTCCGAACAGGCGTCCAATAAGCAGGCGGCACCCGACCATAGGCGTTCGCCTATCGGCCCCGGTCCACCCCGGTCCGCCCCGCCGCGGGCAGCCCGGAAACCCGGCGCAGCCGCTCCACCGCACCGCGCGCCGCACGCCCCAGCGCCAGGTCCGCCTCCAGCCCCGTCCTCCCCGGGTCGGGGCCGACCGCGCACACCGCCACGGCATAGCGCGCACCGTCCGGGTACTCCACCACGCCCGCCTCCGCACGAAGCCCCGGCAGCGTGCCGGACTTGGCACTCACCCGCACCCCCGGACCGAACCCCGACGCGATCCGCGTACGCACGAGCTGGCGCGCCATGAGATCGCGGACGAACGCGCACGCCTCCGGCTGCGCGGCCCCGTCCGTCCACACCAGCCGCAGGAGCCGCGTCAGATCCGCCGGCGTGCCGGACGTGACGCGCCCCAGCACACCGGCCGGCAGGACCGCGGAACCCGCACCCCCCGGCCCGCCCTCCTCCAACAGGATCCGCAACAGGTCCCGGGGACCGCCCGTGAAACGGGTGGAACCCAGCCCCAGCTCGGCCGCCAGCAGCTGGACGGGCTCCACGCCCACCCGGTCCACGAGCAGGTCGGCCGCCGTGTTGTCGCTGACGGTCATCGCCAGGTGGGCGCAGTCGCGCAGGGACAACTCGACGTCGTCGGCGAAGTCCGCGATGCCCGACCCGCCCAGGCGGTCCGCGCGCCGCGCCACGACCCGCTCGGCCGGATCCAGGATCCCCGCCCCGGCCTGACGGGCGAACTCCAGGACGATGAGGACCTTGGCGACGGAGGCCAGCACGACGGGGACGTCCGCGAGGCGCCCCCACTCACGGGTCCCGTCGACCTCGCGAACGTGCACGCGCACGGCAGGGGCGTCGGTGGTGGTCACGGCGCTCACGCTACAACCCCTTCCGCTAGTGTCTGGCCGTGGATCTCGGACGACACCTGCGGTACTTCCTGGTCGTGGCACGCGAAGGCCACTTCGGCGAGGCGGCGGTCGAGCTGGGCATCGCCCAGCCGGCCCTGAGCCAATCGGTGCGCCGGCTGGAGGAGGAACTGGGCGTCACCCTCTTCGACCGGTCACGCCGCCGGGTCTCCCTCACCCCCGCCGGACGCCTCCTGATCTCCCAGGCCCGCGACCTCGTCGCGGGCGAGGCCCGGCTCAGGGAGACCATGCGCCGCACACGCGACGGCGAACTCGGCACCCTCCGGGCCGCTGTACGACCCGGCACCCCGGCGACGGCACTGCGCGGCCTCCTCCGGGGCATGGCCGAACACGCCCCCGGACTGGACGTCGACCTGTGCGAGATGACCGGCGCCGAACTCGTGCGCGCCCTGGGCGAGGGCACCGTCGACACCGGCCTCCTCACCACACCCTTCGAGGGCTCCGGCCTGCTCGGCGAACCGGTGCTCCGGGAGGAGCTGGGCGCGGTGCTCCCCCGGGCCGAGGCGCCACCGCACTCCGCCCCCGTCGCCCTCGCCGACCTGGCCGACCGCGAACTCGTCCTGTCCGCGCGCCGCTCGGACCCCGCCTGGTTCGAGCGCGTCCTGTCCGTGTGCCGGGCACACGGATGGACGCCTCCCAGGGTCCGGGAGGCCGGCGACGCGGGATTCCTGCTGGGCCTGGTCCTGGCAGGCCTCGGCGTGGGACTGGAGAGCGCACGGGTGGCCGCACGGGAGCCCCGCCTGGCCTGGCGCCCGCTGGAGGGCGCACCCCTGCTCCGGAACACGGAGGCGGTACGCCCCGCCCGGGACGCCCACCCGGCCGCCCCCGCCTTCGCCGAGGTGGCCGCACGGGTACTCGCCGAACACCCCCGCAGCGCCCTCGCCGACCCCCACGGGGAACGCCCCTGGTCACTGGTCTACGGAGGCGGAACCCTCACCCGCCCCCGGTGAGAACCCGGCCGGCGCCCCGCCGGACACCCCCCAATGGGAAGCGCCGCACGGACGGCGCCGGTAGGGTCGTGCCGTCCGTGACCGCCGACGAGCCGTGAGGTGTTCGGCATGCCTTAGACCCGTGGCCCCCCGCCCTTCTTCGTCACCGCCGGAACCGACGACGAAGAAGAGGAACCCGTGCACGAGACAACACCCCCACCACACCCCATCAGGGTCCCCGAGACCCTGGCGCCGCTCCTGGACCGCGAGTTCGGCACCGAGTGGACCTCCGGCCTGCCCGCACTGACCGCACACCTGCTCCGACGGTGGAACCTGCACCCCACGGGCACGCCCATGCACGGCATGGTCGCCCTCGTGGTCCCGGTGCGGCGCGCCGACGGCGCCCCCGCCGTGCTCAAGATGCAACCCGTCGACGAAGAGACCGAGGGCGAACCCCGGGCCCTGCGCGCCTGGGCGGGAGACGGAGCCGTCCGCCTCCTGGACCACGACCCGGACACCGGTGCCCTGCTCCTCGAAGCCCTCGACCCCACCCGCACCCTCGAACACGCACCCCTGGACCAGGCCCTCACCACCGTCGGCGAACTCCTCGCCCGGCTCGGCGCGCACCCCGGACCGGCCGGGGTACGCAGGCTCGCAACCATGACCCGGTCCCTGGTGGAACGTGTCCGCCCCTTCCTGACCGACGAACGGATCGACAGCCGCGCACGCCGTTCCCTGGCCCGCTGGACGGCGGTCGCCCGGGAGATGGCCGACGAACCCGGCGACCGGCTCCTGCACTGGGACCTGCACTACGCCAACGTCCTCGCACCCCTGCCCGGCACACGCCCCGACCCCTGGGTCGCCATCGACCCCAAACCGCTCGTCGGCGACCCCGGATACGAGCTGATGCCCGCGCTCCGCAACAGGTTCGCCGAGGAGGCGGCCCCCGGCGGCGCCCCCGCCTCCGTACGCCGCAGGTTCGACCGGCTGACCGGCGCCGCAGGCATCGACCGGGACCGCGCCCGCGCCTGGACCCTCGTCCGCGCCCTGGAGGACTGCCTCTGGCAGCTGGAGGAGGGAAAGCGCACACGGTTCGGCGCCACCAGGGCCGTCGCCGACGCCCTGACCGGGTGAGGCACCCGGCGGGCGGCGGCAGGGCCCGCCGCCCGGCGAGCGTGCCCCGGCCCCTCCCGGCCGACACGTCCGGGCCGGGGCGTGGGCGGGCCGCCCCCGCAGCGGCGTCCCGCCCTCCCGGGCCGAGGCGCCCGCACCCGGGACCGGCGAACCGCTCAGGCGGCGACGAGCGCCCGGCGGTACTCGGTGGGACTCACACCGCGCAGGCGCTTGAACGCCACGCTCAGCGCGAACGTGTTCGCGTAGCCCACGCTCCGGGCGATCGAGGCGACCGTGGCGTCCCCTCCGCGCAGCAGGTCGGCCGCCCTGGCGATACGCCAACCGGTCAGGTACGCCATGGGCGGCTCTCCGACCAGCGACGTGAACCGGCGCGCCAGCGAGGCCCGGGAGACCCCGCAGCCGTCCGCCAGGGCGGCGACCGTCCACGGGCGCGCCGGGGCGTCGTGGAGCAGCCGCAGGGCCCGGCCCACCACAGGATCGCCCATGGCGGCGTACCAGGAGGGGGCCCGGGTGCCGGGGCGGTCGAACCACGCACGCAGGGTGGAGATGAGCAGCAGGTCCAGCAGGCGGTCCAGGACCACCTGCTGCCCGGGCGCCCGGCAGACGACCTCCTCGGCGATCATGGAGGTGACAGGGCGGTGGCAGTCGTCCGCCGGCACCACCAGCACCTCGGGGAGGGCGGAGAGCAGGCGCCGGCTGACCTCTCCCCCGACCTCGTACGAGGCCCCGAGCAACCGGTCCGGGGCGTCGGGGCGGTCCCCGTAGGTGCGCGGCCCGAGCAGGGCCCCCTCGTCGAACTCCTCCCCCTCTGGGGTCGTACAGAGGTCGGCGCCGTGCACCAGGCAGGTGGGCCGGGTGTCCGGACGGTCCGCCACGGTGTACGGATCGGGACCGCGCACGATCGCGACGTCACCGGTGCCGAGCGCGACCGGTTCGCCGTGCGCCGGAACGACCCAGCCACGCCCGCGCACCATGGTGGCCACGCTCAACGGCGACCGGTTCTCGAAGCGCACGGCCCAGGGAGGGGCCATGATCGACTGGCTGAACAGGGCCCCCCGGGCCCGGACTCCGTCCAACAGGTCAGCGAGAGCATCCATGTCCCCACCTTAGACGCGAAGACATCGGAGTGAGGCTTTCAACCATGGATCGTCTCACTCTCCTCCGGTTGACTCAGGGCATGACAGACACACGGAACACTGCGCGAAGCACGGCCCGGCGACCGGTCCTGGTGGTCGGCGCCACGGGCAAGACGGGCCGGAGGGTGGCGGCGCGGCTGCGCGCAGCCGGACACGAGGTGCGCGCGGCGTCGCGCTCCGGGGCATGGCCCTTCGACTGGAACGACCGCACCACGTGGGGCCCTGCCTTGGAGGGCGTGGAGACGGCCTACGTGGTCCCCTTCGACCCCGCACCGGTCGTACGGCCCTTCGTCGAGCAGGCCGAGGCCGCAGGACTGCGCAGGCTCGTGCTCCTCTCCGGCCGGGGGATCGACGACCCCGACTACCTGCCCGGAGACGCCCTGGCGGGCAGCACGCTCGTGGACGCCGAGGAGGCCGTCCGCTCCAGCGGCCTGGAGTGGACGATCCTCCGGCCGGGATGGTTCTCCCAGAACTTCGACGAGGGCTTCCTCGCCGACATGGTCGGCTCCGGCAGGATCGGGCTGCCCGCCGGGGACGGCGCGGCGAGTTTCGTCGACGCGGAGGACATCGCGGACGTGGCCGTCGCCGCCCTCACCGGGACGGGACACGCGGGTCTGATCCACGAACTGTCGGGACCCCGCGCCCTGACCCTGGCGGAGGTGGCGGCGGAGATCTCCGCGGCCACCGGACGGACGGTGGAGTACGTCGCGCTCCCACCGGAGGAGTTCGTCGCGGAGCTCGTCGGCCAGGGGGTGGGGGCCGAGGACGCCGAGGCGTTGGCGACGACGGTCTCCCCCATCCTGCGCGGCAAGGACGCGCACCTGTCGGAGGGGGTCCAGCGGGTTCTGGGACGCGAGCCGCGGGCCTTCGGGGAGTACGTGAGGAATGCGGTGGCATCGGGTGCCTGGGTCGGTTCCGAATCGGTTTCGGAAAAAAGAGGAACGGCCACCTTTACCTCGTAGATTCACGCAAGTCGCCGAGGAAGGCGGCGTGCACGCCGGGGCCGCCCCCGGCCCTCCTCCGCCGGGCACTCGACGGAGCGGCCCGCGACCGGGTCCTGACACCCGCGAGCCGGCGGAGGTGGGAGCGGGCCCCGGGGGCGCACCTCCACGGGCTCCTCCGGGGGCGTCGGCGGGCCTGAAGGTGGAACGCACGCCCCCGGCAGGAGCGCCGGGGGCGTGCGTGCGCGGAGGCGTGCCCGTGGGTGCGGGGAGGTCCCCGCGCTCCCCCGCCACCGCGCCGGTCCGGGGTACCGGGGTACGCCCTCCGCGCGGGAGCGCTATCGGCACACCCTCGCGGTCAGGCCCGCGACGCCTTCCAGTAGGCGACGTCCGCGGCGCGGTTGAAGTAGGCGTTGGTGCACACGTCGTACTTGTCGCCCTCGGTGGAGTGCTGGTTGGTCTCCAGGAAGCCGCCGTTGCCGGCGTAGAGGTTCCAGATCAGGAGCACGTCACCGGTGCGCACGTGCTGGTCGGTGGGGATGGAGGTCTGCGCGAAGATCCGCCACCGCCCGGTGCCCTCGGCGCGGTCCCGGCTCTGGGAGGTCGACACGTCGTACTTGGCGCCGGCGGACTTCTGGGTGCTGCTGGCGTGGCCGTTGGTGTCGAGGTAGCCGCCGTCGCCGCCGTAGAGGTTGCGCAGCCAGACGACGTCACCGCTGAGGACGTTCGCACCGGTGGCCCTGCCCTCGGGCGAGAGGATCTCCCAGGTCCCGGTTCCCGGTCCGCGGGTGGGGGTGTCCGCGGTCTGCACCCCGTACTTGGCAGGGGCCGGGCGGTGGTTGATGCTGTCGAGGTAACCGCCGTGCCAGCCGTTGTAGCCGTTCAGCAGGTGGATCCGGTCGCCGAACCTGATCTCGTTGGCCATACAACCTCTTCCTGTACCAGTGCGCTGCCGGTGGCGGTGCTCGGCCGGGCCGGTGAGCAGAACCGGCCGACGACCACCGCCGGGACAAACGTATCCACTGGTTCACTTTGCGTAACAGGACTGTCCCGACCCGGCCAATCACACCGAATCCACCCCTGGAGCCGACCGGTGTGCTAAGCGCGCTCACCGGCGACGCGAGTCCGCCGTCCGGCGCAGGCACCGCCCGCCGGGCCCCGCGGGACGGACGGGAGGGGGCTCAGGCCGCCTTCCCGGAGAACGGACCCCCTTCCCCGAAGGCGAACCCGGCGAAGCGCTCCCCGATGCGCCGGTGCGTGGCGGCGTCCGGATGGAGCCGGTCGGGCAGGGGCAGTTCGTCGGCGTCCGCCCCGCCGTAGAGGACCAGGCCGTCCAGGTAGTGCAGGTTCGGGTCCTCGGCCGCCCGCTGCCGTACGATCCGTGCCAGCTCCTCCCGGACCACGGTGAGCGTCAGCTTGCCCTCGGCCCGCTCGGCCGGGTCCCCGTTGGCCCGGAACCGCAGCTCACCCGTCCGGAGGGCCTCGGCGTCGAAACCGCAGGGCCCGGGGGTGTCCTCGTGGATGGCGCAGTGGATCGGCGAGACGACCAGCAGCGGCGCCTCGGGGTGGCCCTCGCGGATCGTGTCGAGGAAACCGTGCACCGCGGGGCCGAAGGCGCGCAGGCGCATCAGGTCGCCGTTGACCAGGTTGAGGCCGATCTTGACGCTGATCAGGTCGGCGTCGGTGTCGCGCATGGCGCGGGCGGTGAAGGGGTCGAGCAGGGCGCCGCCGCCCAGGCCGAGGTTGACCAGGTCCACGCCGCCGAGCGATGCGGCCAGCGCGGGCCAGGTGGTGGTGGGGCTCGCCGCGTCGGAGCCGTGGCTGACGGAACTGCCGTGGTGCAGCCACACCCGGCGTCCCCGGTCCGGCAGGGGCGCTATCGGGGCGTCGGCCCGCAGGGCGACGATCTCGGTGGTCTCGTTGTGCGGGAGCCAGATCTCGACGTCCTTGTCCCGGTCGGGCAGGCCGGCGAAGCGGAGTGTGGCCGCGGGACCCCGGCTGTGCTCCACGGCGCCGGTCGCCAGGTCGACGCGCAGGGTGTCACCTCCGGTCGCGACGGCCTGGTCGGTGAGGCGGCCGTCGACGAGCAGGTCGTACACCCCGGCGGGACGGGGCGGCGCTCCCGGGTAGACGCGTCTGGTGGGCACCGTGTCGAGTTCGACGGCGGTGGCCCGAGTGCGGAAGGCCAGGCGCACCCCGGAGGGCTGGGACTCCGCCATGGCGAGCTGCGGGTCGGCGCACTGGGCCCGGGCCCGGGCGGGGAGCCTGTGCGGGAGCAGTCCGCGTTCGGTGCGCTCCAGGTCGAGGGCTCCGCGCAGGAGCTCCGGTGTGACGGTCGTGGTGGTCCAGTCGTCCTGGGCGTGCATGGTGGCGGCCTCCTGTGGTGGTCGTGTGTGCGTGGTGGGCCGGTCCGGCGCCCGGGCACGGCAGGACGGCGCCGAGGCGACAGCTCACCTGAACCGGTGCCGGAACTGGGCACCGGCACCGTGCGCAAGGGGCGGGCGGGTGCCCGCCGCAGTTCAGGCCGCGGGCCAGTTGCGCAGCAGAGCGTCGAGGGCGTCGATGGTCCGCGACCAGGTCTCCTGGGTGTCGGGGGCGCTGTGGCTGAACCCTCCCCCCATCTCCAGGGTCACGTAGCCGTGGAAGACGCTGCCCAGCAGGCGGACCGCGTGGGTCTGGTCCGGTTCGTCCAGCTCGTAGCCGCGCAGGATCGCCCGGGTCGTCCGGGCGTGCCTGACGCCGGCGCTGGCGGCCGCCGTCTCCGGGTCGAGTCTGAGCTGGGCCGCCTCGTAGCGGCCGGGATGCTCGCGGGCGTAGTCGCGGTAGACGTTCGCGAGAGCGCCGAGGGCGTCCTTTCCCGCCCGGCCCGCCACGGCCTCGGAGGCCCGGTCGGCCATCTCCTCCAGGGCGAGCAGCGCGATCCGGGTCCTCAGGTCCCGGGAGCTGCGCACGTGCGAGTACAGGCTTGCGACCTTGACGTCGAACCGCCTGGCCAGCGCCGAGGCGGTCACGTTCTCGAAGCCGACCTCGTCGGCCATCTCCGCGCCCTCCCGGGCGAGGCGCTCCGGGGTCAGTCCCGCGCGTGCCATCATGCTTTCTCCGTTCGCCTTGAAGTACCCTACTTCTCCCTAAAGCCTTTAGGCAAGTCCCGTCAGATCGAAGGCCGACGGGGACGGAAAAGGGCCGGGCCGTCCGCGAGG
>NZ_JBSHDN010000162.1:0-15656 GCF_053616335.1 Nocardiopsis sp. NPDC055824 | reverse complement strand
CCGCGCGTGTGCGCGGCGCCGGCCGGGTCGGGCGCGGGGGTCAGGCGCGGCGGAACACCAGGGCGATGTTGTGGCCGCCGAACCCGAAGGACTCGTTGACGGCCGCGACGTCGCCGCCGGGCATGTCCCGGGGCTTGTCGCGGACGATGTCCACGACCACGTCCGGGTCGAGCTCCTCGATGTTGATGGTCGGCGGGATACGGCCGTCGTGCAGTGCCAGGATGGTCGCGATCGACTCCACCGCGCCCGCGCCGCCCAGCAGGTGGCCGGTCATGGACTTGGTGGAGGTCACCGAGACCCGGTCGGCGGCGGAGTCGCCCAGGGCCGAGCGGATCGCGCGGGTCTCGCCGACGTCTCCGGCGGGCGTGGACGTGGCGTGGGCGTTGACGTGCACGACGTCGTCGGGCACGAGGCCGGCGTCGTCCAGGGCCTGGGTGATGGCGCGGGCCTGGCCGGCGCCCTCGGGGTCGGGCTGGACGATGTCGTAGGCGTCGTTGGTGTAGCCGACGCCGGAGGCGTGCGCGTAGACGCGGGCGCCCCGGCGGGCGGCGTGCTCGGCGGACTCCAGCACCAGGATGCCCGCGCCCTCGCCCATGACGAAGCCGTCACGGTTCTTGTCCCAGGGGCGGGAGGCCGTCTGGGGGTCGTCGTTGCGCGTGGACAGGGCCCGCATGGACGCGAACGAGGCGATGTTCAGCGGGTGGATCGCGGCCTCGGTGCCGCCGGCGATGACGATGTCGGCGCGGCCGGAGCGGATCATGTCCACACCGTTGGCGATGGCCTCGGCACTGGAGGCGCAGGCGCTCACCGGCACGTGGGACCCGGCCCGCGCGGTGTACTCCAGGCTGATCGCGGCGGCGGGGCTGTTGGGCATGAGCATGGGCACGGTGAACGGGGAGACCCGCTTCCAGCCCTTCTCACGGAAGATGTCGTACTGCTCGAGGATGGTGAGGATGCCGCCGATGCCGCTGGAGACGACGACGCCGAGGCGGATCGGGTCGACCTCGGGCGACCCGGCGTCCTCCCAGGCCTCCTTCGCGGCGATCAGCGCGAACTGCTGGGTGCGGTCCAGGCGCCGCATGCGCGGCCTGGGCAGCTTCTCGGAGGGTTCCTGCGCGATCTGCCCGGCGAAGTGCACCGGGAGCTTCTCGTGCCACTCCTCAGGAAGGGTGGAGATTCCGGAGCGGCCGTCGAGGAGCGCGGACCATGTGGTCGCGACGTCACCCCCGAGGGGGGTGGTGGCGCCGAGGCCGGTGACGACGACATCGGTCTTTGACATGATCCGTTCGCCCTTCTCGTGGGACTTTCCCGGCCGCGGGGCCGGGAGGCGTTGGCGGATGTACCTGGGGAGACCACGGGTGGTGGCCTGTGGGGGCGCCGGGGTCAGGGGTGGGACCCGGCGCCCCGAGCACGCTACTTCTGGATGAAGTTGATGACGTCCTGGACCGTCTTGAGGTCCTTGAGCTGGTCGTCCGGGATCTCCACGCCGAACTTGTCCTGGGCGGCGATGGCGATCTCCACCATGGACAGCGAGTCGATGTCGAGGTCGTCCACGAAGCTCTTCTCCGGGGTGACCTCGGCGGGCTCGGTGCCGACGATCTCCTCGACGATCTCGCCGAGGCCGGTCAGGATCTCCTGCTCGCTGTGAGCCGCCATGTCGTTATCTCCTTGGTTGGTGTATCGGTGTCGGTTCATGGACACCGCGCGTGCCGGGGTTCTGCGAACCCGGATCGCGCGGTGGTGCCGCGGGCTCGGGCGGTGTTCAGGGGATGCGGATCACCTGTGCGGCGTACACCAGCCCCGCGCCGAAGCCCAGGGTGAGGACGATGCTCCCCGACGGCAGCTCCCCGCGCCCGATCATGCGCGAGAGCGCGAGAGGGATGGACGCGGAGGAGGTGTTGCCAGCGGTGACGATATCGCGCGCCACGAGTGCCTGGGGAGCGCCCAGCTTCTTGGCGATGGACTCCACGATCCGCAGATTGGCCTGGTGCGGGACGAACGCGGTCAGCTCCGAGGGCTCCACACCGGCCCTTTCCAGGGCCTCCAGGGCGACCTGGTAGAGCTCGGTGGTCGTCCAGCGGAAGACCGCCTGGCCCTCCTGGTAGAGGTACTTGCCGTCGCGCAGGTGGATCTTGTCGGCGCGCTCGCCGGAGGAGCCCCAGACCACGGGGCCCACGCCCTGCTCCTCGGACGCCGAGACGATCGCCGCGCCCGCGCCGTCGGCGAAGATCACACAGGTGGAGCGGTCCTCCCAGTCGACCCAGTCGCTGAGCTTCTCGGAGCCGATCACCAGGACGTTGCGGGAGCTGCCCCCGCGGACCATGTCCGCGGCGACGCCCAGCGCGTAGCAGAAGCCCGCGCAGGCCGCGTTGAGGTCGAAGGCGCCCGGGGCGGTGATGCCCAGCTTCGCGGCGACGGTGGCCGCGGTGTTGGGGATCTGGTCCTGCACGGTGCAGGTCGCCACGATGACGAGGTCGATGTCCTCGGGGGAGAGCCCGCTGGCGGCGAGGGCCTTGCCGCCGGCCGCCACGGCCATGCTCGCCACGGTGTCCTCGGGACCGGCGATGCGCCGCTCCCTGATGCCCACGCGGCTCTGGATCCACTCGTCGGTCGTGTCGACGCGGGACTCGAGGTCGGCGTTGGTGAGGACCTGGGACGGCTGGTACTCGCCGAGGGCGACGACGGACGCGCCTCCGGGGGAGTTCGGGGAGCTGAACATGGTTAGCCTTCCTGGTCGGTGCCCGAGGGGGAGAGAACCCCCGCGTGCTCCTTGATGAGGGCACCGGCGCGGTCGAGGTCGTCGGGGGTCTTCACCGCGAGGAGCTCCACACCGCGCAGCGCGCGCTTGGCCAGACCGGTCAGCGTGCCCGCGGGGGTGAGCTCGATCAGGGCGGTCACCCCGAGGTCGGCCAGGGTCCGGGTGCAGGAGTCCCAGCGCACCGGCGAGGAGATCTGCGAGACGAGGCGTTCGAGGTACTCCGCGCCGCTGTCCACGACGGCGCCGTCGGCGTTGGACAGGAGGCGGACCGTGGGGTCGGACGGCGACAGGGCGGCGGCCGTCGCGCGGACCCGCTCCACCGCCGGGGCCATGTGCTCGGTGTGGAAGGCGCCCGCGACGGCCAGGGGCCGGAGCCGGGCCCGCGCGGGCGGGTTCCCGGCGAGGGCCGCGAGCTGCTCCGTGGTCCCGGCGGCCACGATCTGGCCGGAGCCGTTGTCGTTGGCCGGGGTCAGGCCCGCGGCGGCCAGGGCCGCGAGGACCTCGTCGCGGTCCCCGCCGAGCACGGCGGTCATCCCCGTCCCGGTGCGGGCGGCGGCGTCGGCCATGCCCCGGCCGCGTTCGGCGACCAGCGCCATGGCGTCCTTGGGGGACAGCACGCCGGCGATCGCGGCGGCGGTGAACTCTCCGACGCTGTGGCCCGCGACGGCGTCCACGAGGGAGGCCTCCGCGGGCAGCGCGGGCGAGGGGGCGGAGAGCGGGGAGAGCATGGCGGAGGCCGCGACGAGGCCGGCGCCGACCAGCAGGGGCTGGGCGACGGCGGTGTCGCGGATCTCCTCCGCGTCCGCTGTGGTGCCGTAGCGGGCCAGGTCGAGTCCGGACACCTCGGACCACGCGGCGAACTGCTCGGCGACGCCGGGGAGTTCGAGCCACGGGGAGAGGAAACCGGGAACCTGGGCGCCTTGGCCGGGAGCAACGATTACGAGCACGACATCAACCTTGCCCTGTAGGAGATCACCAGTCGGATGGGGAGGAACACGAACTTCGGCCGGGGCGTTTGTAGGTACTCCACAAAAGGAGGCCTGACATGGACCCGCCCGGCCGAAACCAGTGTGGGGGATCACCCCCGACGGTACGCGCTGTTCCGCACCGACCACGGAGCGGGTGCGCGGAGGGGGCGGAAGCGCCCCGGCGCGGGGCGGCCCTCCGGTCGGGTCCCCCGGGGGTGCGAACCTAGAGGTGTGAACACCGAACCCCACCCGCCCCGGGACGACGAGGGCAGCACCGGTCCGGCGGACGCCGCCGGCGTCGACGGCGACACCGATCCGGTCGCGGAGGAACAGGAGCGCGTGCGCGCCGAGACCGTGCGCCGGCTGGAGCGCTCCATGGGAGCCCTCGGAACGGCCGCCGTCTCCCGCATGGAGCAGCGGCTCGGATGGTTCCGCCGCATGTCCGCCCAGGACCGCTCCTGGATCGGGCTCGTCGCCCAGTCCGGCGTGGCCGCCTTCGTGGACTGGTTCCGCAACCCCGTCCGGGGACGTCCCGCCATCACCGTCGAGGTCTTCGGCACCGCTCCGCGCGAGCTCACCCGCTCGGTCTCCCTCCAGCAGACCGTCGACATGATCCGCGTGGTCATCGACGTGGTCGAGGGACAGGTCGACGAGCTGGCCGCCCCCGGCGGCGCCCAGCAGCTGCGCGAGGCGGTGCTCCGGTACACCAGGGAGGTGGCCTTCAGCTCCGCGAAGGTGTACGCGCGCGCCGCCGAGGCACGCGGGGCGTGGGACGCCCGCCTGGAGGCCCTGATCGTCGACGCGCTCCTGCACGGCGACCACGAGGACGGCCTCCAGACCTGGGGGTCGGCGCTGAGCTGGTCGCACACCCCCGTGATCGCGGTGGCCGGGGAGACCGGCGGGGAGGACCCCGGCAAGATCCTGGACGACCTGCGTGCGGCCGCGCGCCGCTTCGGGCACGACGTGCTGGCGGGCGCCCAGGGGAGGCGCGTCGTGGTGGTGGTCGGCGTGGGCGACCGCTACCCGGAGGAGGACCTCCCGGCCGCCGCGGCCGAACCCCTGGCCGGGCTCTTCGGACCCGGCCCCGTGGTGGTCGGACCCGCCGTCGCGGACCTGCGCGCGGCGGGGGCGTCGGCGCGCGCGGCGGTCAGCGGACTGCGCGCCGCAGTGGCCTGGCCGGACGCGCCGCGCCCCGTGCTCGCCGACGACCTCCTGCCCGAGCGGGCCCTCCAGGGGGACACCGAGGCCCGCGGCCAGCTGGTGGAGGAGGTCTACGTCCCCCTCCTGGGGGCCGGTTCGCCGCTGCTGGACACCCTGTCGGTCTACCTGGAGCACGCCTCCTCGCTGGAGGCCACCGCGCGGATGCTCTTCGTCCACCCCAACACCGTCCGCTACCGGCTCAGCAGGATCGCCGAGCTCACCGGCCGCACCCCCTCCGACGGCCGCGGGTCGTTCGTCCTGCGGGTGGCGGTCGCCCTGGGGCGGCTGGCGCAGACGCACGAGGGCTGAGGCGCGGCGCGGAGTGGCCGACACCACACCGGGGAGGTTGTCCGGAACCAGCCACGGAGGTGACCGGAAGGCCTGGGGGACGTAATCTGATCGTTGCCTGTCATATCTACCGACTTATGGAAGTTTCACCTGGGTCGGGTATGTCTGTGACTGCCCGTGTGCGCCCGGGGACTACATGAAAAGGGATAGCTTTGTGATGGGCAGGCTGCTGGCGGGACCCATGAGGTTAAGGACACCCTCGGGCGATGGTCCCCGCACCGCTCCGTCGCGACGTTCTTGGGGGGTCAACGCTGTGGTCGAGCGACCGAGGAAAAGGTCCCGGTTCTTCCGTTCGGTGATCGATTTCGTTCTCCAGCCAACGCAGGAGGGCGAGCTGCGCAGGCGGGTGCTGTTCTGGCTCCCCGCGCCACTGCCGGTCCTGGGCGCGGTGTACCTCATGGTCGGCGGTGCGCTCTCCGCCGCGGGGTGGACGATACTGCTGGCCGCGAGCGTCGGCGTGGGCACACTGCTGCTGGCGCTCATCGTCCAGCCCACGCCCCTGCCCGAGGGGCTGGTTCCACAGGTCTCCGCGCGCCGCTCGCTGCACCGCTTCCGCCAGTTCACCGGTCTGCGGATCGCCCTGGCGCTGGTGCCCGTCGCGATCGGCGCCGCCGCGTCCGTCGTGGGCGGGGGCATGTACCCGCTGCTGGCCTCGCTCCTGCTGGCCTGGCCCCAGCTCCTGCTGGCCATGCCGACCTTCTTCACGATCACCAGGGCACGCAGGGCCATGGAGGCGTGGGGCACCACCGCCTACCTGTGGCACGCCCTGTCGCGCCCGGCCAAGGTGACCTGGCCGATCGTCACCCCGCTGGTCAACTCCTGGAAGGCGGCGCGGGTCGAGCGCTCCCGGGAGTCGATGCGCCAGAAGCTGGAGGAGAGGGCCTGGAAGAAGGCCGTGCGCGAGGAGAGCTCCGGGGCGCCCGACGGCGCCGCGCCCGCCGCCGCCTCCGCCGACGAGCGCACCCGGCCGATCCGTCCGCTGGACACCCCGTCCGACGAGCGCACCGACGTCCTCCCGCACCTGGGCTCCCCCTCGCACGGGAGCGAGGAGCCCACGGACGTCCTCCCCCACCTGGAGGCGCAGCGCACCGGGCGGGAGAGGCCGACCGACGTCCTTCCCCACCTCCCCTCCGGGCAGGAGGTGGAGCCGACGCGTCAGCTCCCGCACCTGGGCGGTGCCGGAACGGGTGAGGAGGGCTCCGAGCCGGGGCCGGGCAGCGGCGCCGCGGCCGACGGCGACCCCGACCCCGACGCCCCCGCGGGACCGCGCTCCAGCGTGCACCGGGCCGCCCGGCAGTTCTTCGAACAGGGCGGCGGGGCCCTCGGGATCGCGGTCCGCCGCTCCCGCCGCGCCGCCCCCTCCACCCGCCGCCCGCACTCGAACAAGCCCTGACACCCGCCGGGGGCGCGGGCACGGAGCCCGCGCCCGCGCCCCCGGCGCCGGTGGTCCCCGGCGCAGTGCGGGACGACGGGACGGGCGGCCCCGCCCGGGAAGGGGCGGCCTCAGACCCTCATACGCCGGTGCACGCCGGGCAGCGCGTCGATGCCCCCCTCGGAGGCGTGGTACCAGAGGGCCTCGGCGTCACGGCCCTCGAAGACCACCTCGCCGATGGTGTTGCCCGCGTAGGTCTTGCCGTCCAGCTTCCAGGACAGGTCGATCCCCGGGACCCGGGCCAGCCGCGTCAGCACCCTGCCGACCACGTGGACGGCGCGGCTCGCCGTCAGGCGCACGACCCGGCGGGTCCCGGCGGAGAGCTGGTTGCACAGGGGCGAGGACACGAGCTGGGTGACCCTGGTCCCGCCCTCGGCGACATGCCGGTGGCGGACGGGGGCCGCGTAGGAGAAGTGCACGTCGCCGCTCAGGAACAGCACGGTCGCGGGGGCGGGACCCCGCTCGCCCCGGGCCGCCGCGCCGACGGCGTCGCCCAGGCGGCGCATCGAGTACTGGAAGGCGCCCCAGTGCTCCAGGTCCATCGCCTGCCGCAGCCGCTCGCCGAGGGGGCGCGGCCACTCGCCCCAGGCGCCGGCGCACACCGCCTCGTTCCACGCCTCCAGGTGGTGCACCGCGGAGGGCAGCACGACCGGGACGGTCGAGGCGACCACCACGTGGTCGGGGCCCCCGGCCAGGTTCTCGTCCAGCCACTCGTGCCCCTCCGCGCCGAGGATCGACCGCGACCCCTCGTGGACGGCGTCCTCCCCGAGCGCGCGGGAGCAGCGGGTGTCCGCCATCAGGACCCGCACGGAGCCCACGTCGTAGCGGTGGCTCCACCGGTAGGAGGACGGTTCGTCGTGCGCCAGCAGGGCGAACCCGTCGACCGCGTCGGCGGCGTCCCCGCTCGCGTCGCGGACGCGGGCCCAGAGCGGGTCCTTGGACCGGGCTTCCGCGGACAGGTTGCCCAGGTGCTGGTAGACCCAGTAGGCCCCCAGCCCGCTGGTGATCCGCCTGCGCCACCACGGGCGGCCGTCCATGGCGCCGCGCCACGCCTCCGAGGTGTTCCAGTCGTCGCGGATGTCGTGGTCGTCGAAGATCATCAGCGTCGGCACGGTGGACAGCAGCCACCGCACGGGGGGATCGGTCCACGCCTGCCGGTACAGCTCGGCGTACTCGCCGTAGTGGACGACCTCGTCCCCCGGGGCCCCGTCGGGGACGGCCGGCCCGCGCACCGACGCCAGGAAGGAGCGCATCGGCTCCTCCAGCTCGTCGGCGTACACCTGGTCGCCGATGAGGAGGAGGACGAGGTTGCCGTCGACCTCCTCGCGGGCCAGCCGCCGGGCGGTGGCGCGGAGCATGTCCGGGCCGTACCGCACGACCCCCTCGGGCGTGTCGCCCGTCGGCCTGCGGCACGAGCCGTACAGCAGCCGCGTGGGCCCCTCCGGGGCCGTCGTGCGCAGGACGCTGGGCGGAAAGGGGCTGTCCGGCTCGGGCCACACCCGGTCCTCGCCCAGGAAGACCTCGTAGGGCAGGGCCGCGCCCTCCGGGAGCCCGGTGATTTCGCACACGGCGTAGTGGTGCCCGTGCACGGTGAAGGTCTCCGAGGCGGCCGTCACGGCTCCGTCGACCCGGATCCGCACGGTGCAGGGGGTGTCGGTCTCCACCCACACCGTCGCCGTGGTCGGTCCCGCGTGACGCAGCAGTGGGCCCAAACGTAAAGAAGCAGTCACCCTTTGCCCTCCTTTGGACCAGGTTCGCACATGTGGCGGACGAGTATGACGTGCGCCGACCTGCGCAGTTGAGCGCGGGTGCCACCGGGATGGTTGCACGAGGGCCGCACCTGCGCGAAGGTGGCGCTATGCGGACACAGATCCTTGAGCTGCACACCGGTGGATCGGAGAGCATCACCGACATCACGCGGGAGTGCGGTGACTTCGTCGCCGAGACCGGAGGCGACGGACTGCTCAACGTGTTCGTCCCGCACGCGACGGCGGGCGTGGCGATCATCGAACTCGGTGCGGGGTCCGACGACGACCTCCTCGCCTCCCTGGACGACCTGCTGCCGGCCGACGACCGGTGGCGGCACAAGCACGGCTCCCGGGGCCACGGGAGATCACACGTGATGCCCGCGTTCATCGCGCCCCAGACCACCGTTCCGGTGCTCTCGGGCCGCCTCGAACTGGGAACATGGCAGTCGATCGCCGTTGTCGACCTGAACGTGGACAACCCGGACCGCCTGGTCCGGCTGTCCTACCTCTCGTCCTCATGATTCCCGCCGCGGGTGACCGGGACCGGGACGGGGTTTGGGAGCGCGTTGACGGAACATGCCACTAGCGTGTGAACTAGGCCATCAGCGATGGTTACGGACCCACGTGACGGGCCGCGAAATGGCCCGGCATCGTTGTGACAACTGCCCAGTGCAGGCAAGATTGAGAAAAACCATCTGTGGAGGAGAACTTTCGTGAGCGCGACCGCGGGCCAGGCACAGAGCGAACGTGGCTTGGCTGACCGACTCGGATTCAAGCCGGGTCAGGTGGTGCAGGAATTCGGCTTCGACGACGACGTCGACGAGGGCCTGCGCGCATCCATCACCGAACTCACCGGTGAGGAGCTGGTCGACGAGGACTTCGACGGAGACGTCGATGCGGCACTGCTGTGGTGGCGGTCCGACGAGGAGGAGGACCTCACCGACGCGCTGATGGACACGGTGACCACCATCGCCGACGGCGGGACCATCCTGGTGCTGACCCCGAAGGCGGGACGTGAGCTCCACGTGTCCCCGAACGACGTCGCGGAGGCCGCTTCGACGTCGGGCCTGTCCCAGACGAGCGCGGTCAGCATCGGCGCCGACTGGTCGGGTACGCGCCTGGTCGTTCCCAAGCGGTGACGTCCACCACCCGTACCGGGTGAGGCATCCGGTGCCGCGCGTCCCAGAGGCGGGCGCGCGGCGCTGAGGGGCGTCCGTCAGCAGACGGCCGCCGTCCCCGGCCCGAGCGCCGCCGAACACGAACGCGACCATGAGCGATCCCATCACCGCGGGCGCGGTCGCGCCCGACTTCACCCTCCAGGACCAGTACGGGCGCGACACGGCCCTGGCCGACCTGCGCGGCCGGCCCGTGCTCGTGGTCTTCTACCCGCTGGCGTTCTCCGGCGTGTGCTCGGGGGAGCTCGCCGACCTGAGCGAACGCCACTCCGAGTTCGAGGAGCTGGGAGCCGAGGTCCTGGCGGTGTCGGTGGACTCGGTGTTCGCCCTGCGCACCTGGTCCGACCGCGAGGGGTTCCCGTTCGCGCTGCTGTCGGACTTCTGGCCGCACGGCGGCGTCGCCGAGGCCTACGGGGTCCTCGACCCCCGGCGCGGGGTCGCCCGGCGGGGCACCTTCCTGGTCGGCGCCGACGGCGTCGTCCGCTGGTCGACGGTCTCCCCGGCCTCCCGGCCGCGCGACACCGGCGAGTACCTGGCGCGGTTGCGGGAGCACGCCGGAGCCTGAGGCGCGGCGGCCACCGCGAACCGGTATGATCTCGTGCGACGCACGGGCGCGTAGCTCAGTTGGTTAGAGCAATTGCCTTACAAGCAATAGGTCAGGGGTTCGAGTCCCTTCGCGCCCACGGACTCAGGACGACCCTGCTCGGGGGCCTTCGGCCGCCTCGCCGGGTCGTCCTTCGTGTCTCCCGGGGGGAGACCCCCGAACCCCCCGAGGTACCCCCCTCTGGTCGGGGTCGCGCTGATCGGCGACGTGGGCGGGACACTCTCTCACAACGCGGGGCTTCGCCCCGGGGGTTGTAGTTGGGTTGCCCAGGGCCCACTCCACTCGGGAACGACCCTGGTCCCGTGTGAACGGGACGCCCTCACGGCTAAGGCCGTGAGGGCGTCGTGCGACGTCTAACGAGTGTTGGCCTCGCGCACCCGGCGGAGTGCCAGGAGCCGGTCCCGGTGGCGACGCCCGCGGTTGCCGGCCCTGTTGTAGGCCTGCCAGGAGGCGGTACAGGCGCGCTTGTGGCACCCGGCGCAGCATCCGTGCCTGAAGAGCATGACGTCGGGGTGCTCCCAGCGGCAACGCGTCCCCGGTTCCTCGCGGGTCGGGGCGGGAGGCAGGTCGCAGTCGCCACGGGTGTGGTCGTGGACCGCTACCGGACCGTGTTCGCGCTGGCGCACCCACAGCGGTTTGGTCTTGTCCGTACGGGACATCTCGTTCCTTTCGGAACCCGCCGCCCGTGCTCCCGGAACCTCCGGGCGGGCGGCTGGGGCGAGAGACCCATCACCGACACCTCCTCGAACCGTCTTCGGCCGTACGCCCGCCATCCTACGGCCCCGGCACTTCGCCTCCGTGCCCCGGGTCGCGGTCGCCCGGCCGGGGCCGTTCGCGAGAACCCGTCCGATCCCTCCGGGCGTGAGCCCTCCCACCCCCCGCCGGTACGCCCGCCGGCCGCGGCGGGAGCCTGCGGACGCCCCGCCGGGCCCTCATCGGGGGAGCTACAACCGGTTGCACCAATAGAGGTACTCGGTCCCGATTTTCGATGTGAAATTCCCATAAACCCGCAGTACAACAGGCTTGTGGAGAACAATGGGTGCTTCCCCTTCCTGCAAACGTTTGCACCAACACCTCTTGACATGGAAAGCGCTTTCTCTACTCTCGAGTGAAGCAGGTCACATGCTTGTGCTCCAGAAGAAGGGTGAGCAGTGAGACGATCAATCACGCGTGGGCTCGTGTCGACGCTGGCCGCCGCGGCCGTGGTGGCGGGCGGTCTGGCCCTGCCGATGGCCTCGGCATCGGCGCAGACCGGCAGCGCCACGGGTTACGCGACGCAGAACGGCGGGACCACCGGAGGCGCGGGCGGCCAGACGGTACGGGCCACGACCGGGACCCAGATCCACGAGGCCCTGTGCAACCGGCCCAGCACCAGCACCCCGATCGTCATCGAGGTGCAGGGAACCATCAACCACGGCAACACCTCGAAGGTGTCGGGGACCGGTTGCGAGACCGCCGACGACGTGATCGAGCTCAAGAAGATCAGCAACGTCACCATCGTCGGCACCGGCAGCGGGGCCGTGTTCGACCAGCTGGGCATCCACATCCGGGAGTCCAGCAACATCATCATCCAGAACGTGACCGTCCGGAACGTCAAGAAGTCCGGCTCGCCCACGTCCAACGGCGGTGACGCCATCGGGATGGAGAGCGGAGTCCGCAACGTCTGGGTCGACCACGTCACCCTGGAGGCGTCGGGCGGGGAGTCGGAGGGCTACGACGGCCTCTTCGACATGAAGAACAACACCCAGTACGTCACCCTCTCGTACAGCATCCTGCGCAACTCCGGCCGCGGCGGCCTGGTCGGGTCCAGCGAGAGCGACCGCTCGAACGGGTACGTCACGTACCACCACAACCGGTTCGAGAACCTCGACTCGCGCGCGCCCCTGCTCCGCGGCGGCGTCGGGCACATGTACAGCAACCACTACGCGGACATCCACGAGTCCGGCATCAACTCCCGGGCCGGGGCCAGGGCGAAGGTGGAGAACAACTACTTCGAGGACTCCAAGGACGTCCTGGGCACCTTCTACACCGATGAGAGGGGGACCTGGGAGGTCGGCGGCAACATCTTCGACAACGTGACCTGGTCCAGCCCGGGCGACTCGAACTACCCCGCCGGGCCCAACCCGCAGTCCACCACGTCGGTGAGCATCCCGTACTCCTACGACCTCGACGACGCCGGCTGCGTGCCGACCGTGCTGAACCAGACCGCGGGCGCGGGCCAGGGCAACCGGGTCTCGGACGGCAACTGCGAGGCGGAGGAGCCGACCGACCCGGACCCGACGGACCCGGACCCGACCGACCCCGACCCGACGGACCCCGACCCCGACCCGACCGACCCGCCCGAGGGGACCAACCTCAGCATCGGGGCCGGCGCCGACGGCTCCGGCAAGGCCAGCGGGACCGGCTACGGGAACGTCGTCGACGGCGACATGGGCACCTACTGGTCGCCGAGCGGCTCGACCGGCCGCGTCTCGGTCAAGTGGGGCTCCGGCACCACGGTGTCCTCGGTCAACATCCGCGAGGCGGCCGGGGCCGAGGGCAACATCGGTTCCTGGCGGCTCGTGAACCACGACACCGGCGCCGTCCTGGCCACCGGGAGCGGAGCGGGCGTCATCACCTTCGCCCCGACGACGCTCCGGAAGATCAACTTCGAGATCACCGGCTCGAACGGCACGCCGCGCGTCGCCGAGTTCGAGACCTACGGCGGCTAGCCGCCGGGCGGCGGGGGACACCCGCCGCCCCGCGGTGACGGTCGGCGGCAGAGGGGCCGACCCGTGACCGGTCCGGCCGAGAGCACCCGAACCGGCCGGACCCCGGCCGACCCGTCCGGACGAACCGGGCGGGTCGGCCGTTCCGCGTGTCGGCGCCGGGCCGGACCCCGCCCGGCGGCGGTCCGCGCGGTCAGTGCGCCGCGTCGAGGCGCGAGCGCTGGTCCGCGGTCAGCTCCAGGTCGACGGCGGCCAGGCTCTCCTCCAGCTGGGCGACGGACGACGCGCCGACCAGGGGGATGACCGGCAGTTCGCCGCCCATCTGCCAGGCGAGCACCACCTGGTTCACCGTCGCGCCCGCCTCGCGCGCCACCGCGCGCAGGACCTCCAGGCGGGCCCGGGTGCCGGGGTGGTCGTAGTCGCGCGGCAGCGGCTTGTCGTCCCGGGTGTAGGCGCCGCCGAGCAGGGGCGAGTACGCGACCAGGACCAGGCCGGGCTCCGCGCGCAGGTAGCCGAGCAGGTCGGGGCCCGCCGCGGCGATGCTGCCGTCCTGGGACAGGGCGTCGGGGATGTCCGTGCGAGGGCGCAGGTGGCTGTGCTGGTACTGGAGCACCTCGTAGCCGGGCAGCCCGGAGGCCGCCGCCAGGGCGCGGGCGCGCTCGACCCGCCACGCCGCGTGGTTGCTGACCCCCAGCAGACCCACCGAGCCCTCGGACACGAGCTCGGCGAACGCCCCGACGGTCTCGGCCACGGGCACGGTTCGGTCCTCGATGTGCGCGTAGAGCAGGTCGAGGGTGTCCATGCCGAGCCGCTCCCTGCTGCGCTCGGCCGACTCCCGGATGATCTTGGCGGACAGCCCCTCGGGGTTGTCGGTGAAGCTCGTCCCCGGGGAGAGCGGGCGCGCCCCGAGCTTGGTGGCGACGACGACCTCCGAGCCGATGCCCCGGCTCCTCCGCCAGCGGCCGAGCAGTTCCTCGCTCTGCCCGCCCTGGCCGCCGTCCGTCCAGAAGGCGTAGTTGCCGGAGGTGTCGACGAACGTGCCGCCGGCCTCGACGTAGCGGTCCAGGACGGCGAACGACGTCTTCTCGTCGGTCACCGAGCCCATGAGCATCGCGCCCAGGGCGAGCACGCTCACCTCGCGCCGGGTCCGCGGGTCACTGCCGATGGTGCGGTACCGCATGGTGGTCCCCTCGGGTCCGGGCCCGCCTGTCGACCGGGCCTCTGCAGGGAAGTCTGGGTCCTGGAGTGCGCTCCAGGTCAAGTCCCGGCGAGGGCCCTTCCGTGGCCGGGACCGGCCTCCGTGCGGCAGCCGGGACGCCCGCGCAGGTCGGGGGCGCCCGGTGAGGCGGACCGGAGCCGACCGGACCACGGGTCGGCCGACGTTGCTTAACGAGTGTTAAGAAAGGGTCGGAAGTCCCCTACCCGGCAAGGGGGCGCGCCTGTAGAAAGGCGTGTGAGCAGACGACGGAAAGAGTCCCCCTCCCCGGCACGAGCCGCCTCCGCGGCGGCCTCCCGCACATGGACCCCCCTCCTCGCCCTGGCCCTCGGCGCGTTCGCCATCGGCTGCACCGAGTTCGTGGTCGTGGGCCTGCTGCCCCAGATCTCCGTGGACCTCGGGGTGCCCGAGGGCGCGGTCGGCCAGCTCGTCACGATCAACGCGGTCGCCGTCGCGCTGGGCGCCCCCCTCCTCGGCGCCGCCATGGCCCGGTACGCCGGCCGACCGGTGCTCGTGGCCTCCCTCCTGGTGTTCGGCGCCGCGCACGCGGTGGCGGCGGCCGCACCCACCTTCGCGGTCCTGCTGGCCACCCGCCTCGTGACCGGGGCCTGCTTCGGCCTCTACCTCGCGGTGGGGTTCGGCGCCGCCGCGCGCCTGGCCGCGACCGGCGCCCGTGCGCGGGCCCTGGCCGTCTTCCAGGGCGGGATCACCACGGCCACGGCGCTGGGGAGTCCGCTCGGCATGCTGCTGGAGCGCGGCTCCGACGGTACCGAGGGCTGGCGGCTCCCGTTCCTGGCCATCGCGGTCCTCTCCGGGCTCGCCGCACTGGCCGTGCTCCTCGCCGTGCCCGGGCTTGCTCCCCTGCGAGACCAGTCGCTCCGGGAGCGGTTCGCCGTCCTGGCGAGGAAGCCGGTGGCGCTGGGCATCACCGCGGTCGCCGTGTTCTGGGCGGGGACGTTCTGCGCCTTCACCTACCTGCTGCCCCTGCTGCGCGAGGAGGCCGGGCTGGAGGGCCTGTCGGTGGTCGGCGTGCTGCTGCTCGCCGGGGTGCTCGGCGTCGCGGGCAACGCGGTCGGCGGGCGCGGCGCCGACCGGGCCCCGGGCGCCACCCTGGTGGCGGCCGTCGCCGCAGCCCTGGCCGGGCTCGTCCTGCTCTTCGCCACCGCCTCGTTCGCGGTCGCCGCGGTCGCCGTGGTCGGGCTCTGGCAGTTCGCCGCGTGGAGCTTCGTGCCCGCGGTCCAGGCGAGGATCTACGAACTGGGCGGTGACGCGGGCGACGCGGCGGTGTCGTTCTCCGTCGCCGCCTTCAACGCGGGCATCGTCCTCGGAGCCGGACTGGGCGGGATCGCCCTGGAGACCGCGGGGCTGGCCGGGGTCGGACTGTCCGCGTCGGTCCTCACGGGGCTCGCGCTGGTCCTCACCGTCCTCCTCGTCCGGTTCCGCCCGGGGGAGGGACCGCACGCGTAGGGAACCCGGCGGACCCGCGCCGGCCCCGGGGC
>NZ_JBSHDN010000161.1:0-15743 GCF_053616335.1 Nocardiopsis sp. NPDC055824 | reverse complement strand
CCCCTACGACGCACCGGACACCGTGAAGACCGTCAACACGGCGCTGGTGGACGGCGACGGAGACGCACCGGCCCCGCAAGAACAGTCCGGGGAGTTGTCGGGCCCGGCGGAGGCGCTCGGATCCGCGGACCAGCCGTCCGCCGAGGCCGCGGAGAGCGTCGCGACCCGCGGCGAGTCCGACGCCGGAGAGGCCCGGGACTCGTTCCCGGATACGCCCGACGCACCGCCGGCGCCGCCGCACCGTCCCGAGAGCGTCGCGTCCCTGAGCGACCGGGCGGAGCCGGAGCCGGGGGAGCGTCCCGAGGCCGCCCCGCTCCTGGAAACGTTCCGCAGCGCACTCAACGAGCAGCCCCCGCCCGTCCGGAGCGGACCGGTGACCGGTGAGGAGTCATCCGCCCCGGGGGGCGGACCGTCCCCGCAGCCGGTTCCGGCCCGATCGGCGCCCGAGTCGAAAACGGACGACGAGATCACCGTGTTCCTGATGGAGACGACGGACCAGGACCCGGCCGAGGTTGACGGGCCCGGGTGGACGCGCGATCGGGGAGACGGGATGGCCGGCCTCCTCGGGCTGGAGGACCCGGCCGCCCGCGCCGCGGAGCTCGACGACCCGGGCACCAACCCGCACACCTTCGACGCGCTGCCCCGGGACCAGCGCGAGGCCGTCGTGGCGCAGGCGGCCACAGGCTGGCTCTCGTCCCTCACCTGGATCCCCTCGCTGGACACCGCCTCCGTCCAGAACAAGCTGGAGGATCTGACGTACGACGCGGGCGACAACGCCAGCGGTGACGACCTCAACGGCTGGCCGCTCTACGAGAAGAACGGGAACCGGTGGCCGACGCTCACCGATATCCGGGAGCTCCACTCCGACGGCGGGAACACCCACACCTTCAACCGGCTCGTCGACGACATCTTCAAGGCGCCCGACCCCGGCCGACGGCTGCGCCACTGGTACGACAACGCGGACGAGGCCGGAGCCCTGGCCAAGGCCGCCGGCGGCGCCTACCCGACGGCCGACCGGGTCCTGGACACCCTGCGCACCCTGGACGCCGCGACCGACCGCCCGCTTCCCGGCCCCGTGGAGGTGACCTTCGCGCTGAGCGGGGACGAAGGCCTCCACGGGCTCGGCGGGTACGTCGAGGGCGACCCCTCCTCGCTGGTGGGCACCGAGCAGCGGGAGGCTGGGTACCTGCGCACCTCCCTGGACCGCTCACCGGCCACGGGAGACGACGGCGACGGTACGGTCCTGGTCCGCCTGAGCGTGCCGGAGGGCGGGCGCGGCCTGTGGATCGGCGACAGGGCGGGCACCTCCGATCCGTACACGCTCCTTCTCCCCCGCGGCACCGGCTACCGCGTCACCGACGTCACGGAGTCGGACGGGATCGTGGAGATCACCGCCGTGGCCCTGCCCGCGGAACCGCGACCGGTGGCCGCGCCCCCGGCGGAGTCCGCCGCGGTCCACGACGACGAGGGCCACGGAGACGACGAGACCGACGCCGGCTCGGAATCGGACGCCTCGGACGCGGACACCTACGGCAGGGGGACCCTCGACGAGGACGGCATCCGCCGCTTCGACTCCCCCGAGGAGGCCGACGGGCAGGACCGGTGGCTCCAGGACCCGGCGAACAACCCCCACGCCTTCGACACCCTCACCCCCGACCAGCGCGGGATGGTCGACACCTACACCAGGTCGGCCTGGATCACCCGTGTCGCCCGCATCCGGCCCTTCCTGCCCCAGACCGTCACGCGACAGCTGATGGAGTGGCGCGCGCAGTCCCGGTCCGAGGCGGCCGACCCCGACACGGCGCAGACGGCCCACGGCTGGGACCTGTACGAGGCCAACGGGCTGTCCTGGCCGTCCGTGGAACGGCTGCGCCAGATCGCGGCCTCCCCGCAGCCGTTGCCCCCGCGGACCCGGGGGCTCATCCGGTACGTCCTCGACGCCCCCGACCCCCGTGCCGAACTCGACCACTGGTTCCACAACGCCGGATACGCGGGGGTCATCGCCCGGCTCAACGGGGGCGTCTACCCCGACGCCGCCGAGACCAGGCGGCTGTTCCGCCTCCTGGACGGCGCGGTCGACCGCCCGCTGCCCGAGGGCATGGCCGTGTCCCGCGGCATGCAGTCGATCGACCACCTCCTGCGCACGACCGGGGGCACGGACCCCCGCAGGCTGGTGGGCACCGTCCACACCGAGCCCGGCTACATGTCCACCACCCTGGGCGACTCCCCGTTCAAGACGGACGTGGACGGATTCCCCTTCCTGCTGCGCCTGGACGTGCCCCAGGGGAGCCGTGGCCTCTGGATCGGTACACGCAGCCACGACCCGGAGCAGATGGAGCTCACCCTCGGCCGCGGCACCACGTACCGCATCACCGGTGTCCAGGACAGGATCGACCCCGAATCCGGCGGACCGCAGACCGTGGTCACCGCGACCGTGGTCCCCCTGCCGCGGGCGGTGCCCGACCTCTTCTCGGAGGGGAGCACGGGTGAGGACGGCGTCCGCAGGTTCTGGAACGCGGAGGAGGCCCACTGGTACGGCCACCGCCTCCACGACCCGGCGCACAACCCGCACGCCGTCACCGCGCTCCCCCGGGCACGGCACGACCTCGTCCGCGCCCTCAGCGCGCTCGCGCCCGGGGTCGACCTCACCCCGGCGGGCCCGGAGGGCGCCCGGGAACTGCTGGACTCCCTACGCGCGGCGAGTCGTGTCACCCAGGCCTCCACCCCCGCGGAGCGGCAGCGGGTCCTCGGGTGGGAGCTGTACGAGGCGAACGGCCTCACCTGGCCCTCCCCCGAGCGGCTGCTCCAGCTCCTGCCCGCGGAGCGGGTGAGCAACCCCGCACGGGCGCGATTCATCACCGACCTCCTCAGGCACGGTCCCCAGGAGGCGGCCCGCAGGCTGGGCGGGCTGTACAACGCCGCCGGGGCCGCCGGGGTCCTGGCCCGCGCGAACGGGGGCGCCTACCCCTCGCCCGAGAGGCTGCTGGACATGCTGGCCTCCTACGAGGACGCCGTCCGCCGTCCGCTGCCCGACACGGTCGAGAGCACCTGGTACCCGGACGCCACGGCGGTGCGGGAGCAGTGGCACGGATTCGACCCGCACGCCCCCTCCGCGCTGGTCGGGACCGAGCAGGTCACCCGGGGATACACCGCGGTCGCGCTCAACCCGCGGTCGGCCGCCCCGGGCGAAGGGGCTGCCGCGGTCGTCCGTCTCGTCCTGCCGTCGGGGGCCCACGGCCTCTGGCTGGGCGGCGCGGGCCCCCGCCCCCAGAACCAGGAGATCATCCTCCCGCCGGGGACCGGGTTCCGGATCGACTCCGTGGACACGTCCGGCGGCCGACCCGTGATCACCGCGCGGGTGCACGTGCCGGCGGACGACACCGCCGCGCCCGCGGCGGTGAGTGCGCCGCCCGTCTCGGCCGGGGCCTCGGTCGACGGGACGAACGACGACGCCGCCGCCGCCGGGCCGGACACGCTCCGCACCGGGAACGTGCCCGGCGACGGACGGGGGTACGTCGACGGGACCGGGATCCGGAGGTTCCGCACCGAGGAGGAACTCGACGCCTACGACCTATGGCTCCACGACCCGGCCAACAACCCGCACGCCTTCAACGCCCTGGACCCTGCGCACCGGAACCGGATCGTCGGCTACACGATCGAGGGCTGGCTCAACACCGTGGCCCGCAATTCCATGAGCGCGGACCAGGTGGGGATCACGCTGGACCTGATGCGCCAGGACACCGTCGCGGCGTTCGAGACCAACCCCATGGGCTCGCGCGGCTGGGAACTGTACGAGATGAACGGCCTCGCGTGGCCGACCCTGGACCGGCTGCGGGAACTCCTGGCCCAGGGGCGCGTTCCGGAGAGGGCCGAGGGCTTCGTCCGGTACATCCTGGACGCACAGGACCCGCAGCAGGAACTCGACCACTGGTACGTGCACGCCGGTGAGGCCGGGGAGATCGCCAGGTCGAGCGGCGACGTGTTCCCGACCCCGGAACTCGCGCTCGAGCACCTCCGGACCCTGACGGAGGCCATCGACAGGCCCCTGCCCGAGGGGATCGAGGTGATCCGCGGTCTGGAGGAGCTGGACCACCTCGAAGGCTTCGACGGCAAGGACCCCTACTCCCTCGTGGGGACCGTCCACACCGAGCGCGGGTTCCTGTCCACGTCGCTGGGGAACGAGCTCGCCGGGGTCACGGCCAATTACGCGCACGCGGTGCACCTGGTCCTCCCCCGCGGCTCCCGGGGCATGTGGATCGGTTCGGAGAGCAGGTACCCCGGAGAGCGCGAGCTGATCCTCCCTCCGGGTACGACCTACCGGATCACCCGGGCGGGCTGGGGAGGCTTCCACGGGCTGGAGGGTCTGTACATCGAGGCCGAGGTGGTCGTGCCGCCGCGGCCGGTTACCGACCCGGCCCCGCCGCAGGTCGAGGGATCCGCGGACCTGCACGTGTTCACCGTGGCGACCGACACGGACGCCACCGTCACGGGCCCCGACGAACCCGGCCTCGGCGCGGAGGAGGAGGCCGGACTGGCCGCGCTCCTGGGACTGGAGGACTCCGGGCACGAGAGCGCCGAGGACGACGCGTACGACGACCGGCCGCCCCTGGACCGCGACGACTCCGACGACGACCGGCCCCTCCTCGACCGCTACGACTCCGACGACGACGCGCCGACGGCCTCGGCCGTGCACACCGACCGGGCTCTGCCCGATCGCACGGACGACGGCGGTACCGCGGCCGCGGCCCCTGAGAAGAGCGGCGGAGAGGTCCGCGGGTTCCGCACCCGGGAGGAGTTGGACGCCTACGCGGAGCGGATGGAGGACCGAGACGGTGAACCGCACACCTACGGCGCTCTCCCGCCGGAGCTGCGCGCCCTCATCGGCGCGCACACCGCGTTCCCGTGGCTCAGCAATCTCGCCCGGCTCGGAACCTCCGACCCGGCGGCCATCCAGGGCAGGCTCGACTACTGGAGCAGGATCAGCCTGGGGAACGCCGCCGACCCCGACACCCCCAACGGGTGGGCGCTCTACGAGGCGAACGGCCTGTCGTGGCCCTCACTCGGCCGGGTGCGCGAACTGTACGCCGAGGGAGGCCGCTCCCCGGGGTTCGGGGCGGTCGCGGCGGACATCTTCGGTTCCTCCGATCCGCGGCTGCGGCTGGACCACTGGTACGAGAACGCGGACGACGCGGGAGAGGTCGCCCGGGCCAACGGCGGTGTCTACCCCACCGGGGACAGGGCCCTGGAGCTCATCCGGGACATGGACACGGCCGTGGACCGGCCCCTGCCCGGCCCGGTCGCGGTGTCCTTCGTGCTGGATGTCGACCGGGACCTGCCCGGACTCGACGGATACGACTGGGACGACCTGTCCGCCATAGTGGGCAGGGACCAGCGCGAGCGGGGGTACACCACCGCCTCCCTGGGCGACTCGCCCTTCACCACCTCACCGCGCGACACCGTGGCGGTCGTCCGCATGGTCCTCCCCGAAGACGCCCGGGGCCTGTGGATCGGTGGCCGGGGCGCGACGGGCGACCCGCACGCGCTGGTCCTGCCCCGGGACTTCGGCTACCGCGTCACCGACGTCCGGATCACCGACGACGGAATGGAGATCGACGCCGAGCCGGTCCCCGCGGACATGTCGGCGCGAGAACCGTCCGCGGAGGTCGGGGACGGCGACTCGGAGACCTCCACGCTCGTCGACGAGGAGTCGCGCCTTCCGGCGGGTGACGGCCGCGGCCAGGTCGGCGACGACGGGTACCGGCGCTTCCGCGCCCTGGAGGAACTGGACGCCTACGACCGGTGGCTCCACGACCCGGCCAACAACCCCCACGCCTTCGACACCCTCACCCCCGACCAGCGCGGGATGGTCGACGCCTACACCAGATCCGCCTGGATCACCCGGCTGGCACGTATCCGGCCCCTGTCCCCGACCGGTGTGGCGAGCCAGCTGGCACTGATACGGGCCAAGGCCCAACAGGAAGCCGGGCAGGCGGCGACCGTGGCGACCGCCCACGGCTGGGACCTGTACGAGGCCAACGGACTCACCTGGCCCACCCTCGACCGGCTGCGCGAGATCCGGGAGAACCCGGACGGCCTTCCTCCGCGTACCGTCGGCCTCGTCGACTACGTCCTCACCGCCCGGGACCCCGCCGCGGAGCTGCGCCACTGGTTCCACAACGCCGGGTACGCCGGGGTCATCGCCCGCCACAACGGCGGGACCTATCCCGACGTGGACCGCGTCCTGGAACTCTTCCGCCTCCTCGACGACGCCACCGGCCGCCCCCTGCCCGAAGGCCTGGTCGTCTCCCGGGGCATGCACTCCATCGACCACCTGCTGCGCGCGGCCGGCAGGTACGACGCCGACGACCTCGAGGGCACGGTCCACACCGAGCCCGGGTACATGTCCACCACCCTGGGCGACCGGGCCTTCAAGACCGACGCCGCCCCCTTCCGCTACCTCCTGCGGCTCAACGTCCCCCAGGAGGCGCACGGCCTCTGGATCGGCTCCCGCAGCCACGACCCCGAACAGCGCGAACTCACCCTCGCCCGCGGTTCCACCTACCGGATCACCGGTGTCCGGGACACGTTCGACATGAACACGGGCGGGATCGTGACCGTGCTCTCCGCGGAGGTGGTCCTGCTCCCGGAGGCCTTCGCGGACCCGCTCTCGGACGGACGGGTGGACGCGTCCGGTGTCCGGAGGTTCCGGACGCCCGCGGAGGCCGACTGGTACGCGCACCGGGCCGCGCGCGCGGAACGCGGCATGCCGGGGCTGGACACCCTCCCCGCGGAGGAACGCCGCGTCGCCACGGCGTTCTCGGACACCCCGTGGCTCGCGGACCTGGCACTGGTGCCCACGGGCGACCTGCGGACGCAACTCGACCGGTTGCGCTCGATGAGCCGTACCGAGCGGCCCTCGGTCGTGGACCCCCACGGCAGCAGCGGCTGGGAGGTCTACGAGGCCAACGGCCTCACCTGGCCCACCCTGGAGCGGCTGCGGGAGATCGTGGACGCCGCCGAGGGGGAAACCCCGACAACGCGCTTCCTACGGACGGTCCTCACGCTGGAGCGCCCCGAGGAACGGCTGGCCGGTCTGTACCGCAGGAGCGGTATGGCCGGGGCGCTGGCCGCGGCCAACGGGGGGACCTACCCCTCCGCCGCGGGTGCGTGGGACCTGCTCGCAACCTACGACGCAGCGGTGGGGCGCCCGCTCCCGGAGGCGGTCGAGACGACGTGGGTCCTGAACCACACCCGCGACCTCCGGTTCCCCGAGGGGTACGACGAGAGGACCCCCTCCGGCCTGGTGGGCACGGTCCAGAGCAGCCCGGGGTACACCACGGTCTCCGTGAACCCGGAACCGGTGGGCCTGGGGCACGCCGCGGTGACCGTCCGGCTGACCCTGCCCGAGGGCGCGCACGGGCTCTGGCTGGGTGCGGAGGGCCCGCGGCCGTCGAACCACGAGATCGTCCTGCCCCGGGGAATGTCCTATCGCGTCACCGGCGCGGAGACGACCGCTCACGGCCTGCTGCTGTCCGCCGAGGCCGTCCTGCCGGAACAGGACGGCACCGCGTCCGGAGCCCGACCGCCGGCCGTGGAGAAAGCCCCTCCCGCGACTGTCGGTGAGGCCGGGCAGGACACGGCCGCTCCCGCCGGGGAGACGGGACACGCGGCCTCCGCGGACGCCTCCGCGGACGCCTCCGCCACCGCCACCGCCACCGGCCTCCCGGTCGGCACCGGTCCCGCCGACGACGGCAGGGGGTACGTCGACGACCAAGGCGTGCGGCGGTTCCGCTCCGTGGAGGAGGCCGACGCCTACGGCCGCTGGCTCCACGACCCGGCGAACAACCCGCACGCCTTCGACACCCTCCACGACCGGCAGCGCGACGACGTGCGCGGGTACACGGCGGACGGATGGCTCAACGTGATCGTCCGCGCCAACCTCTCGGCCGAACAGATCCAGGACAGCCTGGACGAGGTGCGGAATGAGACCCGCCTCCAGACCACCACGGACCCGATGGCGGCCCGCGGCTGGAGCCTGTACGAGCTGAACGACCTGTCCTGGCCCACCGTCGAGCGCCTTCGGGAACTCCTGGCGCAGGACCGGGTGCCCGAACACACCGCGGGTTTCGTCAGGTACATCCTCGACGCGCCGAACCCGGAGGCGGAACTGGCGGGCTGGTACGGGCACGCGGGTGGAGCCGGTGTCGTGGCGCGGTCCAACGGGAACGTGTTCCCCGCAGCGGCCGATGTGGCGGCGTTCCTGGAGCGCCTCGACCGGGCCGTCGACCGCCCCCTGCCCGAGACGGTCGAGATGGTCCGCGGCCTGTCCGAGGTCTCGTTCCTCGACGGGTTCCGGGACCTGGACCCCTACTCCCTGGTGGGCACCGTCCAGACCGAGCCCGGTTTCATGTCCATGTCCCTGGGCAACAAGCTGGCCGAACACCACCAGGCCGAATCCGGGCACGTCATCCACCTGACCGTGCCCGCGGGCAGCCGCGGCCTGTGGATCGGTGAGAGGAGCGACTACCCGGAGGAGCGCGAGGTCGTCCTCGCCCGGGGCACCACCTACCGGATCACCCGCGCGGGATGGGGCGGATCGTTCCAGCTGCCGGGCTTCTACATCGAAGCCGAGGTGGTGGTCCCGCCGTGGCCGGAGACCGTTCCGTCACCGGAGCAGCGGGTCGAGGACGCCTCGGACGTCAAGGTGTTCACCGTGCTGACCGAAACGGACACCACCGTGACCGGCCCCGAAGAAGCGGGACTCAGCAGTGGCGCCGAAGCCTTCCTGGCCGCGCTCCTGGGGCTGGACACCGCCGCCGGCGCCGAAGCCGCGGCCGCCGCGGTCCACCCGGAGACCACCGCGGAGGACTCCACCGCTCCCCCGGAGAACGGGACGCAGGCCGCCGGGCCGGACCTGCCCGACGACCGCCCCGGGCGGGTCGACCCCGACGGCGTGCGCCGGTTCGCCACCGACGGCGACGGCGCGGGATACGGGAAGCTCGTCCTCGGCGGCCGGTTCGCGTCCCTGACCCCGGAGCAGCAGGACTCCGCACGGGCCTACACGAAGAACGCGCAGTTCTACAACGACTTCTCCCGGCGGGCCAGCCCCGAGTCCCAGGTCATGCTGCTCAGCAAGCATCGGTTCTTCGGTTCATGGGTCGAGAAGTGGTTCGACGGGCACACGCCGACCCAGGAGAACGCCGAGAAGACCTGGGACCTCCTGCGCGAGGGGATGGAGCGGCTCGACCGGGCGATGGATCCGATCCCGGAAACGGTCGAGGTCCGGCGCTCGGTGTTCAGCGTGGGCTTCATGGCCCCGCCGGGGCGGCCCTTCCACGACCCCACGGACCTGATCGGCACGGAGTTCCTCGAACGGGGGTTCCTCTCGGGGTCGCTGGGGGTCGAGACCGTGAACCGGACCGCCGCCTACCAGTTCCACCTGGCCGTGCCCGCGGGGCACCCCGCCCTGTGGATCGGCGAGGACAGCGTGCAACGGTCGGAGAGGGAGCTGCTCCTGCCGCGCGGAACGCGCTTCAGGATCGACGACGCGCTCCAGGACCCCGACACCGGGCAGTGGGTCCTGCGGGTCACCGTGCTCCCGTTCACCCCGCGACCGTGACGAAGGAGGAGGGATGACCGACGAGGAGCAGGCCGCGCGGGACGAGTTCCGCCCCGAGTTCGCGGGCGCCGAGCCCCGGTTCGCCGCCGACACCGACGGGCCGGTGCTGCACGTGCCGGTGCTGCGGGAGGACGGGAGTGCGCTGGGCCGCCTCTGGGCTTCGCGGGACGGGGCCGCCGCGGGGTTCCTGCCCGTGCCCGGTCCGGCGGGGCTGAACGCCAAGGGCGCCTGGGTGCGCCGCCTGATCCTGGCCCGGGCCCAGGGGCTGGACGCCCTCGGCGCGCTGGCACGCTGGACCGGGGCCCCTCAGGACGACCGTGCCGGGGCGGTCCCGCCGGGGAGCGTGCCCGAGCACGCCGACCGCCTGGACGGGATCCCTCCCCCCTGATCCGGGCAGGACACCCGGTACCGCAGTGACAGCTGGAGACGAGAGGAAGTGGGGACGGCATGGACGGTGGGCACTCACCCGAGGACGGGTACCGAACGGACCGGGGCGGGGCGGAGCCCGATCCGTCCCGCGAGGCCGACGGCGCCGGGGATCCGGCCCGTGCGCCGGGCACGGGGCAGGGGGCGTTCGACCGGTGGAGCGACGAGGCGCTGGCCCCGGTGCTGGTCGGCCGCTCCTACGTCCCGACCACCGCGGGCCCCGTGCTGTACCTTCCCGTGCACCGGGACGATCGCCTCATCGGGTACCTGTGGGCCTCCGAGACCGAGGAGGCCAGTGACTTCCAGCCCCTCCTGCCGCCCGACACGGCGGGCAACGCCGCCCGCGGCTGGTGGACGATGGAACACGTGCGCCTGCGCGGTGAGGGGCTGACCGCGCTGGAGGCGCTCCGGTCCTGCGCCGGGAGGGTCGACGACCCCCATGGTGGAAGGGTGGACGCCGACGCCCCCGAGTCCCGTGCCCCGAGCCTGGAGGAACTGCGCGCTCTCGCCCGCGGCTGAGGCACCGGATCGACGACATCCGCACTCCGCTTCTCGTGGCCCGGTGCGGCGCCGGTCGGCACGGCCGCGTCCGGCGTGACCGGGATCTTCTCCGGACTGCTCGTCGACCGGCTCGACCGGCGCGTGGTGTCGGTGGTCTCGCACCTGCTGGGCGCGCTGTCCATGGTGGCGCCGCTGGTCGTCGAACTGGTGCGGGGCCCGGATCCGGCCGGGTTGCCGGCCCTGTCCGCGGCCGGTGCGGGCCCCTACAGCGAGGACGGCTGGGTCGAGGGGCACGCCGCGGCCGACGCCGCCTCCCCGGGCTCGCGCCGTCACCTGGCCTGAGCCCCGGCCCCGTGGCGCGCCGCGGCCGATGCCTGGGAAAACGGGTGGCGGCGCGGCGGCGCCGGCGTGTAGAACCGCACCCATGCGCAAGTACCCCCGAACCCGGCACATCCGCGGCTCCCGCCTCCAGGCGGGCGACCACGACCTGGCCGCCGTGCCCTTCGGGGAGCTGGCCGGCCGGCACCTGGTCGTGGAGGAGAAGCTCGACGGCGCCAACGCCGGCATCAGCTTCGGCCCCGGGGGCGCGCTCCTGCTGCAGAGCCGCGGCCACTACCTGACGGGCGGGCCCCGCGAGCGGCAGTTCGCCCCGTTCAAGGCGTGGGCCGCCGCCGTCGCCCACCTGCTGCGGCCGCGGCTCGGCGAGAGGTACGTGCTCTACGGCGAGTGGATGTACGCCAGGCACACCGTCTTCTACGACGCCCTCCCCCACTACTTCTGCGAGTTCGACGTGCTGGACACCCGGGAGGACGCGTTCCTGTCCACCCCGCGCCGCAGGGAGCTCCTGGAGGGGACCCCCGTGGTGTCGGTGCCCGTGCTGCACTCCGGCCCCCTGGACCGCCTGGAGGACCTGGTCTCCCTGGTGGGGGCCTCCACCTGCCGGACGGCCGGCTGGCGCGAGGCCCTGGCCCGGGCGGCGGTGGCGGGCGGCGCCGACCCGGAGCGGGCGCTGGCGGAGGGGGACGGCTCCGACCTGATGGAGGGCCTGTACGTCAAGGTAGAGGAGGGCGGCCGCACGGTCGACCGGTACAAGTGGGTGCGCCCCGGGTTCACGGCCGCCGTCCTGGACTCGGGCTCGCACTGGCTGGACCGGCCGGTGATCGCGAACGGCCTCGCCGAACCGGAGGTGCTCCATGCGGGTCTTCGCTGAGCTGTGCCCCGCTCCCCCGTACTGGGAGCTGGACTGGGACCGGGTCAGGGAGGCGTTCCCGTGGGTGCGCGACCTGGCGGGGGTGGAACAGGACCCGGTGCACCACGCCGAGGGCGACGTGGAGGTGCACACCCGGATGGCCTGCGAGGCCCTGTCCGGGCTGCCCGGCTGGCGGGCCAGGCCCGCGCCGGAGAGGGTGCGGCTGTTCGCCGCGGTCCTGCTCCACGACGTCGCCAAGCCCTACTGCACGCGCCGGGACGGGGACGGCCGGGTGACCGCGCACGGGCACTCGCGGCGCGGCGACCTGATGGTGCGCCGCCTGCTGTGGGAGGCGGGCCCGGACGGTTCGTCCCGGACGGGCCGGGCCACGGAGGCCGACAGCCTCGCCGCGGCCCGGTGGCGCGAGCACGTGGCGGCTCTGGTCCGCCACCACCAGGTGCCGTTCTGGGCGCTCGAACGCCCCGACCTGCGCCACATCGCCTTCCGGGTGAGCCTGCTCGCACGCAACGACGACCTGGTGCTGCTGGCCACGGCGGACATCCTCGGCCGGCACTGCGGCGACACCGCCGAGGTCCTGGACAGCATCGGCCTGTACGGCGAGTACTGCGCCGAGCAGCGCTGCCTGGACCTGCCGCGCGAGTTCCCCTCCGACCACGCGCGGTTCTGGTTCTTCCGCAAGCCCGACCGCGATCCGGACTACGCGGCCCACGACGACACCCGGTCGTCGGTGACCGTCATGTCGGGGCTGCCCGGGGCGGGCAAGGACACCTGGATCGCGCGCCACCTCCCGGACACACCGGTCGTGAGCCTGGACGCGCTGCGCACCGAACTGGGCGTGCGCCCGACCGCCGACCAGCGGCCGGTGGCCGTCGCCGCCCACGAGCGGGCCCGCGAGCACCTGCGCGCGGGGCGCCCGTTCGTGTGGAACGCCACCAACGTCTCCCGCCAGCTGCGCGACCAGTGCGTCGGCCTGGCCGCCGACTACCGGGCCCGTGTGGAGATCGTGTCCGTGGAGGCCCCGCCGGGGGTGCTGCGGGCGCGCCTGGACCGCAGGGAGTCCCCCGTCCCGGCCGCCGCGGTCGAAAGGCTGGTCCGCCGCTGGGAGTGCCCCGACCCCACCGAGGCGCACCGCCTCACCCTCGTCGCCTCCGGCGGGTAGCCGGGGCGCCGCGCACGCAGTGGCCGGTCCCGGCCCGGCAGCGGGCCGGGAGGGGCCGGCCCGCGGAGGCGTGGGGGCCGGTCGGGGCCGCCTCCCCGCGGTCAGGGGACGGTCCGGCGTCCGTTCGCGGGGGAGTCGGGGCGGAGCGCCCCCGGACGGCGTGCGGCAGGTCCGGTGAAGAGGGAGCGCGGCTTCCCCGGGTCCTCCATGAGCCCGATGCGCTGGCCCTGGAGCAGCTGGAGCGCGGGGAAGCAGCCCTTCTCGAACAGGAGGATGTTCAGCGAACCGCCGTACTTGAAGCATCCGACCTCCTCCCCCTTGGCGATCGCGACCGGGTTCTCCGGCCTGACGCGGGAGAGTTCGGGACGGAACTCGACGGAGGCGATCGAGTTGAGGCCGACGGGCACCATCCCGACGTGTCCGCGCGCCGCGTCCCCCGTGTCGATGACGAGGTAGCCCCGCCGGAACCTCTCGAACATGCTGTAGTCGTGGCCGTAGCCCACGTTCCCGTCGTTGAGCAGTCCGGGGAGGTCGCGCATGCCGTAGTAGACGCCGCCGATCCCGGAGTTGGACTCCACGACCTGTCCCGCGACCGGGGAGTGGTACCGGTGGTAGCCGTCGGGCATCAGGATGCAGGACACCGCGGTGCCCCCGACGAACCTGCCCGCGTACGCGGAGCCGTCGAGCAGCTCCCTGACGTTCATGGTGACCGTCTTGACCGGGATGCGCGTCTCCTCGGTCAGCTCGTTCACGATCATGTTGATGACGCAGTCGGCGGGGGCGACCACGACGGTGCCGTCCGCGGGTGCGTCGATCGGGCGTTTTCCGTCCTTCACCCTCCGGACGAAGAAGTCGTTGAAGTTCTTGAATCCACCAGGCGGCACGACATAGTCGTCCATCCTCGGCCCGAGCTGCCTCTTCCACTTCTCCACGAGCCCGAGCGATTTCTCGGAGTCCATGTAACGCCCTTGGAACTCGGTGAATAGGGCGGTCATCTCACATCCGGGACCGGAGGTGACGAAGACCATCCCGTAGTCGTTCTCGTAGTTGAGCCAGCTGAACTTCTCGATGAAGACGAGCCCGCTGTCGACCCCCGGCTCCCATTTGTCCCAGGCGCGAAAGAAGTCGCACAGGTCGTCGATCGTACTGTTTCGCCAGTCGTGCCGAACCTCGGGCCCGGTCCCCTCCGGGATCGGCTTCACGTTCTTGACCGCCGCGTCGAACATGGTGGCGAAACCCTCGTGATCCGCCACATACCAGCGCTGGAGCAGGTCGGTGAAGTCGTCGATGGTCTCGATGCGGTATTCTTTCATTTTTCCTCCCATACAGCCAATTGTCTGATTCGTGCATCTCGCACGACCGGAGGTCGGATGGGACGACTGCGCGAATTACACCTCCCGACCGGGGAAGCAACCCGAACACACGGAGAGGTGTTCGATTCTTCCGCCAATCGGCCCGGGAGGGTTCGCGGCACTCGGAATCGAGATATCCCCGCACTCCGGGACGCCCAACCGCCTCTTACCCAGCCCCTTTGCGCGCAATAAACACACCACTCCCGCAGGGGTCCCAATGGGGAAAAAGCGACTCTCTCCCGACAGAACGACACCCGGACTTCCGGAGGAGCCCGCCCTGCGGCCGCATCAGGACCTTGTGGGCAAAATGCCCCCGAAACAGAACTCCGCGTGAATTGCCGACAAAGAAAACAGGGCGGCTGCGCCGGTCGACGCGCCCCGGAGCCGACCCCTGCCGGGAGGGGCCGCGGAGCCGCGTGCGGGGCCGCGCAGCGCACCGCTCGGGCGCACACGCACCCGACCCCGGGGCGGGCCCGACCGCGTCCCGCGCGCCGTTCCGCCGCATCCGCCCCGGCCCGTGGGCGATTTCGGCGTTCTCCCGCGCCACGACGCCCGGCACGGTTAGCCTGAGGCCCTTTCGGCGACTCACACCACTCCGGGTGATAGGGCAATGACTGATCGCATCTACTCCGCCGTGCGCGCGTGTCTGGAGTGGGCCGGGGGCGTCGACCCCCGCCCCGTCCTGGACCCCGACACCCTGCTCTTCCTCCTGACCGCGCACCTGGAGGCCGGTGCGCCCGACCCCGGCGACTGGTCCACCGCCGACGTGCACGACATCGCCCGCACCGTCCGGCACTGGGACCGGACGCCCGTCGGCCTCAGGGACACCTGGCTGACGTGGTGCGACTTCCTGGTGGAGAAGGGGGATCTGCTGTCCGCGGAGAGCCCCCGCAGGCTCCGCCGGGCCATCGCCTCGGTCGACCTCTCCCCGGGCGGGTCCTCCGGCGCCCGTGATCCGGCGGACGGGGCGGACGCGGACCAGGACGTGCTGCCGCTCCTGGACCGGTTCGGCGTGGGGGAGGGCGGGAGTTCCGGGCCGCCGTGCCCGGTCGTGCCCGGGCGCCCGGAGGAGCTGGACGCGGCCGCGCGCCTGTGCCGCCCGCTGTCCGACGCCGTCCGCCTCGCCGCCTGGGTGGGCGGCGGCAGGGACCTCCGTTCGGACGGGGACGACGATCTCACCCGGTCCGACACCGCCGGGGCCGCCGCCGCGCTGGGCCGGACGCCCGCCGAGGTGCGGTCGCTGTTCGCCGTCGCCCGCCACTGCGGCCTGCTGCGCACGACGTACACGCGCGTCCTGCCCGGGCGGGCCGCCCGGGCGCTCGCGGAGGAGGTCCCGGGCGCCCTCGCCGACGCCTGGTCGGACGCCCTGCTCACCATGGTCGGCGGGCCCGGGATGACGGCGTTCCTACTGCTCGCGGACCTGTTCTCGCACGGTGAGCCCCGTACGCCCGCCCAGCTGGCCGGGGTCCTCGTCCC
>NZ_JBSHDN010000160.1:0-15751 GCF_053616335.1 Nocardiopsis sp. NPDC055824 | reverse complement strand
TTCCCCACCCGGTGGGCGGCGGCCGTCCGCTGTGCCAGGGCCCCGGGCAGCGGCGGGGGCGTGAGCGGGGAGGGCGCGGGAGCCGACGCTGGGGCGGGGAGGGCGTCGGCGTGTTCGCGCGTCGGGGCCCGGTCATGGGCCGCCCGCGTGGGGTCCCCCCGATTTCCAGCGTAGGCGCCCGTCCGCGCCCCCGACCAGCCCCGGCCGCCGCCCTGTGGACAACCTCCGGCCCGCCGCCCCTCAGACGACCCGGCCGAGCCGCGCGACGGCGTCGCGGAGCCGTTCCGGGTCGTGGCCCGCGTAGCTGACCACCAGGCCCGGAGCGCCGGGCGCCGAGCGGTTGCGGCTCAGCGGCTGCACGGCGACCCCCGCGTCCAGGGCGCGGGCCGCGACCTCCTCGTCGTCCGCCCCGTCCGGCAGCATGACCAGCAGGTGGACCCCGGCCGCCACCCCGAGGACCGGGCACCCGGGCATGTATTCGCGCACCGCCGCGACGGCCGCGCGCTGGCGGGCCCGGTGCCTGGTACGCATCGAACGCAGGTGCCGGGCCAGCGTCCCGTCCCTCAGCAGTGCGGCCAGGACGAGCTGGGGCAGCACCGGTGAGCCGAGGTCGGTGGCCCAGCGCCGCTCCACCACCGCGTCGAGCAGCCGCGGCGGCGGGACGAGCCAGCCCAGGCGCAGCGCCGGGGCCAGGGTCTTGGACAGGCTGGAGGTGTAGGCGACGGCGTGCGGGGCGAGGGAGTGCATGGCGCGGACCGGTGAGCGGTCGTAGCGGTACTCGGCGTCGTAGTCGTCCTCGATGACGATCCCGTCCCGCTCCCCCGCCCAGGCCACCAGGTCGCGCCGGCGGCCGGGCGAGAGGACGACACCCGTGGGGAACTGGTGCGCGGGGGTCACGGAGACCGCCGTCGCGGAGGTGCGCGCCAGCCCGGCCACGTCGATCCCCTCGCCGTCCACGGGGACCGGCGTGACGCGGTCCATCCAGTAGCCCAGGATGCGGCGGTTGCCGTCGGCCCCGGGGTCCTCCAGCGCCACCTCCTCCACACCCCGGTCGCGCAACACCTGGGCGAGGAGGCTGAGCGCCCCGGTCACCCCGGCCGACACGACGATCCGCTCCGGAGGGGCGTCCACGCCCCTCGACCTGGCCAGCCAGGCGGACAGTTCGACGCGCAGTTCGGGGGTGCCCTGGGGCGGGGCGTAACCGAGCTGGCGGGCGGTCGCGGTGGCCAGGACCTCGCGCTCGGCCCGCAGCCACGCGCCGCGCGGGAACGCCGCGAGGTCGGGCAGACCGGTGGAGAGGTCCGTGACCTCGGCGGGCGCGGTGCTGCCGGGAGCGACACCACCGGGTCCGGGACCCGGTGCGGTCACGCCGGGGCCGGGCGTCCGCCCGGACCCCTCCCCGGGCCGTCGACCCGGTTCGGGGGAGGGTGCGGCGGCGGGGTCGCCTGTTCCCCCAGCTCCGGGGCGGGAGCCGGCCCCGGACCGGGTGCGGGGCGCCACGCGGGGCGACGGCTCCCGGAGGACGGGGCCCGCCGCCACCGTGGTCCCGGCTCCACGGTTGGCGGCGAGGAGCCCCTCCTCCGTGAGGCGCCGGTAGGCCTCCACGACGGTGCCGCGCGCGAAGCCGAGGTCCTCGGCCAGTGCCCTCGTCGCGGGCATGCGCGCCCCCGGCCCCAGGACACCGGTACCGATCGCCTCGCGCAGGGCGGAGGCCAGCCAGCCGGTGCGCCCACCCCTGGGAACCCCGGCGGCGTCGAGTTGGAGGAAGTCGGAACCCTGGCCCATTTGGACCATTCTATTGCGCCGGACTTGGCCCTGTCGGCGGGACCAAGGAGGGGCCAGTCTGGACCGCATGCAGACAACACCCGTCCCGTCCTCCCCGCGCCCCCGCACCGCCCCCGGCTCCCCCGGCATCCTGTGGGGGCTGTGGCCCGCCCTCGCCGGCATGGCCCTGCTGGGCAGCAGCGTCGCGGTCATCGGAGCAACCGCCGGACTCCCCGCGTTCGGCCTCCAGAGCGCCCGGTACGCCGTCGCCGCCCTCACGGTGGCGGCCCTGGCACGCCTGCTCGGCAAGCGCCTCGTACTCCCCCGGGGCCGCGACCTCCTCTGGGTCACCGGAGGCGCCCTCTCGGGCCTGGTCGGCTTCAACATCGCCGTGGTGATCGGCACCGCGCACGCCGAACCCGCCGTCCTGGGCGCCGCCGTCGCCTGCATCCCGATCGTCCTCTCGGTGGCCGGTCCGCTCACCCGCGGTAAGCGCCCGTCGCGGCGGCTTGTCGCCGGGGCCGTCGTCGTCAGCCTCGGAGCGGTCGCGGTGACCGGCTGGGGCACCGCCGACGCCCTCGGCATCCTCATGGCCCTGTCCCTGATCGCCCTGGAGGCGGGGCTCACCCTGTTCGGCGCACCCGCGCTGCCGCGCATGGGGGCTTGGAGCTACACGGCCTCGACCGCGGCCGTGGCCGCGCTGGTGTTCGCCGTGCTGTCCGCCGCGACCGAGCGCGCGGACCTCGGCCTGCTCCTCACCCCCGCATCGCTGGGGGCGGTCGCCTACCTGGGGGTCGTGGCGACCGCGCTGGCGTTCGTCCTGTGGTTCACGGGTGTGGGGCGCATCGGGGCAGGCGGCGCGGGGCTCGCCGCGGGCGCGGCCGCACCGGCCGCGGCGCTGATCGGAGCCCTGTTCGGCGCGCCCCTCCCCACGGCCGGGACCTGGCTGGGGATGGCGGTGATCGGGCTCGGCCTGGCCGTCGGTCTCGCCCCCCTACGGCGCCGCACGGCGGCCGGTCCCGGGCGGCGGTAGCCGTCCGCCGCAGCTCGCCTGAGACACTGGAGTCCCGTGGTGGCAGGGCTTCCCGCGCTGTGCCACTCTGTTCGACCGGACAGGGTCCCCTCCCCCGGTCGACCCGTGAGGACAGAAGCGAGCCGCATGTGACCCCCTCCGAGGCACGCCCCCCGATGATCGACGCCTCCGTGCCGCAGTCGGCCCGCGTCTGGAACTACTGGATGGGCGGCAAGGACTACTACCCGGCGGACAAGGCGGTCGCCGACGAGATCCTGGAGACGAACCCGCACGTCCTGGAGATCGCCAGGGCCGCCCGCGACTTCCTGCGCCGGGCGATCACCCGGCTGGTCCACGAGCACGGGGTGCGCCAGTTCCTGTGCGTCGGCAGCGAGCTGCCCACGGCGCAGGACGTCCACGTGATCGCGCAGGCGGCGGCCCCGGAGTCGCGCGTGGTCTACGTGGCCGACGACCCGCTCGTGCTGGCGCACGCACGGGCCCTGCTCGTGGGGACCGCGGAGGGCGCGACCGGCTACGTGGGGGCCGACATCCGTGAGACGGGGAGGATCGTCCGGGAGGCGGCCCGGACCCTGGACCTCTCCCGGCCGGTGGCGCTCGTCCTGGCCGGGGTGCTGGCCCACGTCACCGACGACGGGGAGGCCCGTGTCCTGGTGGCCGAACTCATGGCGGCCCTGGCCCCGGGGAGCCTCCTGGTCGTCTCCGACGACACCGACGTGATCCACCCCGAGGAGATGGACGCGATGGTGCGCCGGTGGAACGCCTCGGGCGGGAGTCCCCGCGTGAACCGCACCCCCGAACGGCTCGCGGCGTTCTTCGAGGGCCTGGAACTGCTCGAACCCGGGGTCGTCTCCTGCCCCCGCTGGCGGCCGGACCCCACCGAGGTGGGCTCGGCCAACGACGTGGACGAGCACTGCGGGGTGGGTCGCAAGCCCTGACGCACGCTCCCGCACCTGCGGTGCCGCCCGTGTCCCGCACTGTTCCTGGACGCGGCGCGGCGGTGTGCGCCCGACGATGTGCGACCCGGGCCCCGTCCGGCCACGCGGACCTTCGTGCCGGGGTCAGGGGCAGCGCCTCTGCGCCTCTTCCCGAGCACTGGCCGGAACATGGCCGGACGTGCACTCTCCCAGGTAGATGTGGACGGTCAGAGCGGTCTCACCACTGACGCTGTAGGCGCGGATGCGTGCCGCGTCGGAGGCCGTGGCCGTGACCTCCTGCCGTGAGGCCGGCGTCGGTGAGGGTGTCGGCTCCGGCGCGCCGGCCGCCTGCGGGGAGTCCTGCCTCTGCTGCTCCCAGACCGCGCCCTACCCCCCTCTCCCGACATCCCACCGACCGAGAAGGCCGCTCCCCACACCAGAGGCGCGGCGGGAGAAGGCCGTCGGCGCCGGGCCCGTGGGCCCGGCGCAGCACGACGGCCCATCCCGACGCGCGTGGGGCTCACACCGGCGAAGAAGGGACGCTCAAGGACCCGGCCTTCGCGAGTGAGGCGGCCCGGGAGACTGGCGGTGCCCCTGCTCAACGCGGTGCAACCCGCGCTGTCCGGCATCGGCCGGTCCACTGACAGATCAGTCACGGTGAGTTACCGTCACTCTGAATCCTCTCCCTGAGCGACAGGACAGTGCCATGACGGCCAAACACCAGGGTGCTCCCAAGCCCAGCAAGCCCTACGAACCGCCGCCGCAGTCCCCCGACACGCCGCCCCCGGGCGGCGGAACCCGCGAGAAGCCGAAGTAATGCCCGGGACCGACAACCTGGTCGACGCGCTGACGCGGTCGGGGTACCTGACCGAACCGCGTTGGCGCGACGCACTGCGCTCCGTACCGCGTGAGAAGTTCGTCCCGGCCCGGGCGTGGGCGGTTCCCACGGACGGCGCTCCGCCCCACCCCATCGACCGGGGCCGGGACCCCGACGCCTGGCGTGCGGCGGTCTACACCGACACCGCCGTCGTCACCCAGCTCGACGACGGCGAAGGCGACCTGACCCTCGGCACCGGGACGGGGACCAGCTCCGCGTCCGCGCCGGGCATGGTGGCCGCCTTCCTCGAACTGCTCGACCCCTACCCCGGCGACCAGGTGCTGGAGATAGGCACCGGGACCGGGTGGACGGCCGCGCTGCTGTCCACCGTGCTCGGCGCCGACGCCGTGACCTCGATCGAGGTCGACGAACAGGTCGCCCGGCAGGCAGCGGTGAACCTGGAGCGGGCCGGCCTCACCCCCACCCTCGTCACGGGCGACGGGGCACTGGGCTGGCAGTCGGGCGCCCTCTACGACGGGGTCCACGCCACCTGCGGCGTGCGCGAGGTCCCGATGGCGTGGGTGGAGCAGACCCGGCCGGGCGGCACCGTCGTCGCGCCGTGGGTGCCCGGGTTCGGCCACGGCCACCGTGTGAGACTCACCGTCCTCGACGACAGCCGCGCCGTCGGCCGGTTCGCGGGCGGCAGCACCTACATGCTGATGCGGGCCCAGCGCCCCGCCGGCCCCGACTTCGACGGAGAGGGCTGGCGCGAGGGGTCGACACTGCTCGACCCCCGCCGGGTCATGCGCGCCGCGCCGGGGGCCCACGTCACCGTCAGCGCCATGGTCCCCGGGGTCCAGGCGCACGGAGCCGACGGGGAGGAGGGCGCCTTCCAGGTGTGGATGTGGGACGGCTCCTCCCAGGCCCGCATCGCCTACGACCCCGGCTACGCCCGGACAGGCGTCGAGCAGAGGGGCCCGCGCGACCTGTGGGACGAGGTGGAGAGGGCCTACCTCACGTGGGCGGGATGGGGGATGCCCGGCCGGGACCGGTTCGGGCTCACCGTCACCGCGATCGGCCACCAGGTGTGGATCGACGAGCCCGACAACCGGGTGGCCCCGCCCCCCTGACGGGAAGAGCCCTGCCGGACCGGCACCGGCAGGGCCTTCCCCCACGTCGCCGGGACCCAGCAGCCCTTGAACACCTCCCCCGGCCACGAGGGCTGACGCGTCCCGCCACGCGAGCCGAACCCGGTGGACCACGACGCGATCCCCACATGTGGGGCTCACGAACCGCCCGACTCCAGGTGGTCCCGACCGCCCCGGTTGCCGAGCTGCGCGCCAGGCTGGCGGTGCGCGGTTCACACGGGCGGGGCGAGTTCTACCAGCTGGGCGGCCCCCACCCCGGACACGACGACAACCCGTCCTGGGGGACAGGCGCTCATGTCCTTGACCTTCTCTGCACTTGTTGAGCGAGCGGCTGTGGATCCGTTGGAACTTGCTGGCTGAGCGTGATCGCCTTCGCGGCGGGCCCCGGAGGCTCCGCAAAAACCCGTTGGCGGACCACGGCGACCACTGCTACTTTTCCGGAGGCCGTGCCGGAGAGCGAGGAGGTGGTACCCGTGAACGCAGTATCAACATGGGTGCTCCCCTCCGGGGTCATGGTCGGACGATAGGTCGTCCGGGAGCGCCGCTCAAGAGCACTCCTGAAAGGCACGACCGTGCGATTCACTTCCGAACAGCGCCTCGACGAAGGCGTCCGCGAGCGCGAATTCACTCTCGGCGAGATCCCCGGCATCCTGTGGACGCCCGGATCCGTATCCGCACCGGCCCCGCTGATCCTGCTCGGCCACCCCGGCGGACTGCGCAAGATGTACCCCCGGCTGGCGGAGCGGGCCCGGCACTCCGTGGCGGAGGGCTTCGCCGCGGCCACCATCGAGCTCCCTGGGGGCGGTGACCGGCCTCGTTCGGCCGCCGCCGAGGAGGCCCGCGCCGACTTGCTCCGGGCGCTGGGGGCCGGTGAGCCGGTCAACGACGAGATCGTCGACCGGCTCGTCCTCCCGCTGGTCGAGAAGGCGGTCCCGGAATGGCGGACCGCACTGGACGCCCTCCTTTCGCTGCCCGAGATCGGCGGCCCGGTCGGGTTCTCGGGGGGAGTGATCTCCATCGGCATCCGGCTGGCGGTGGTCGAGCCGCGCATCTCGGCAGCCCTTCTGTTCGCCGGGAGTTTTGTGCCCCGCACCATGTTCGAGGAGGCCCGGCAGGTCACCGTTCCGCTGCAGGTCCTGTTGCAGTGGGACGACGAAGGAAACGACCGGCAGCTGGCCCTGGACCTGTTCGACGCCTTCGGTTCCAGGGAGAAGACGCTGCACGCCAATATGGGCGGGCACACCGGCGTCCCGCAGTTCGAGGGGGACGCCGGGAACCGGTTCTTCGCCCGGCACCTGAAGTGAGGCCGGCCCGCCAGGCCGACAGCAGACGATAGGAGCTGTCGGCCAGATGCCGCTCATCGAGGACAGGTCCCGGCCCACCTCGATGGCGGTGGCCAGCAGATGCACGACCGCCCCGACCGCGGTGGTACCAGCCGGTCGGGGCGGCGCGTCTCCGGATTCCCGCCCGCCCCCTACACCGACCACCCGGACTATGATCCGGCGTGGACTCTCACCTGACCCCCAACCCCCGAGGGAGACCATGAGCACGAAAACGTGGGTCTGGATTTCGTGGGCGACGCTCGCCCTCGCCCTGATCACCCTCTTGCCGGGCGCAGCGTGGTGGGCCTGGGCCATCTGGGCCCTGATCGCCGTCGGCGTCATCACTCTCCACGCCCTGGCTCGGCGCGCTGAACTCATGTAGACACCGAATCCCGCCCCGCTTCCCTGGGGGCGGGCTTCCGTCATCCCTGCGGCGCCTCCATGCAGGCCTGGCCGGCGACCGTCTCGGCGTCGCCCCTCGGCACGTCAGCCTCGCCCCACAACCGCCGGTACGGCTCGGCCTTTCCCGGCGCCGACCAGCCGGTCGAGCATCATCCCGATGAGAGCACGCTGTGAGGGCGGCAGTGAAACGAGCCACGCGACCCCCACACCTCGGGGCGGGCTGAGGCCAACCGCACGGGCACCGGGTCTCCCGAGCGGCTCAGAGCGGAGCGAAGAAAGCTCCGCTCCGCTCCGGGCACGCGCGGCCGACCCCGCCGGAACGGGCCGCGCAGTCCTGGGACCGGGGCGCCGCACGGGCCCGGAGGGGCGGACGTGACCGAAAGGCCGCACTCCCCGGCACGGACGCGGCGGAGAACCGTCAGGGATCGACGGAAAGTTCGATTTTTTCATCGCACAGGATCTCCGCAGGTCAGGAACCCGGAGAGGGTGTCACTCACCGTCGCGCCCGGGGACTTTTCGTGACGAGCAGGTTGACCATGCCGCAACGGCACGGTTTTGACTGGTTCCACAGCGGCACAGAACCACTCACGACGAACCCACCGGGAGGACGCGATGACCGCAGCCAAGGACCTCGACACCGGCCTCACCCACGAAACCTCCCCCGGCCTCACCCCGCCCCCCGTCCCCGGACCCGCCCGCGCCGACGAGGCTCCCGAGCAGCCGGTGGACATGAAGCAGGCCGTGCTCGACGGGTTGGGCGGCCCCTCCGGGATGGTCTACACGACCCTGCCGGTCGTGGCCTTCGCCCTGGCCGTCCCCTTCATGTCGCTCATGGCCGCCATCGGCGCCGCGATCGCCATCGCCGCCGTCCTGGCCGTCTTCCGGATGTGGCGCGGCGAGAAGCTCATGTCCGCGCTGGGCGGGGTGTTCGGCGTCGCGGCCGCCGGCGGGGTCTCCGCCATGACCGGGTCGGCCAACGACTTCTTCCTCATCGGGATCTGGGCCTCCTTCGCCGGAGGGATCGTCACGCTCCTCTCCCTCCTGGTCCGCCGCCCGCTCACCGGCGTCATCTGGAACGCCGTCCACGGCGGCGCCCACCCCTGGCGCGAGGACCGTCCCACCCTGCTCGTGCACGACCTGGCGACCCTCGCCATAACCGCGGTCTTCGCCGGCCGGTTCATCGTCCGCCAGTGGCTCTACGTCGCCGACTCCACCGCCGGCCTGGCCATCGCCGACACCGTGACCGGCTTCCCCCTGACCGCCCTGGCCGCCGTCGCCGTCGTCTGGGCCTTCCGCCGCTCCACCAAGCGCCTGGTCAAGACCGACACCGCCACCGCGCAGGACTGACCGGACCGGCACCGGATCCGGCGCCGGGACCGGGTCGGCCCCGGCCGGCCACAGGAAGGGACGAGGAGGACCGACATGGGATGCAGCGCTCCGACGGAAACGGGCGTCACCGGCACGGGTTCGCTCCCCTGGCCCCTGGAGACCACCGGCACCGACCTCCGCTCCCCGATGTCGTCGCCGGGCGATAGCTTCCCCGCTATGAGCTACTCGCTGACGACATACGTGGTCGACCTCGACGTCCTGCACGCATCCGTGGGGTCGAAGGACGACAAGCTCCGCCGGATGATCGGCGGCCGGTTCAAACAGCACCTGAGCGGCTTCGACGACCAGTTCTCCCACGTCTCCGACGAGGGCGGCCCCTCCATCCGCGACGCGATCCGCGCGGTCATCGAGGGCGGCCCCTTCGACGAGCAGTACGGCTTCGTGTACGGCTACGCCTACAAGTGGATCTGCGCGTTCCACGGCCGCTCCCTGTTCAACAACGACTTCAGCCCCATGAGGTCGGGGTGGCTGGAGACGGTCGACAAGGGCTTGGCGGAGCTGGGGGTGACCGCGGTCGGCGTCGAGGAGTTCAGTTTCGGCTGTGTGCCCTCACCCCTTCCCGCACCCGAGCTCGAGCCGTGCTACGGCGAGTGGAGCCTCACCGAGTGCCGGAAGGCCCTCGAACAGTGGGAGGCCGTCACCGAGGAGCGCAGGGCCGCCCTCGACCCCTCCGTCCTGAGCGCCGCCGAGTCCTGCATGGACTGGTGCCGGACCGCGGTCGCGGCCGGTCGGGGCGTCGCGGGGTTCTTCTTCTGAGCAGTGTTCGGGCCCGCTCCGGGGCTGCGGTGAGCCGCGGGGCGGGCCCGAGCCGTGCGCGGCTCCCGGCCCCGGGAGCGGGGCGGCCGGGGGCTCCCGCCCGGGCGTTCGTCCCGGCCCCGACCGCGTCTCAGCTGCCCTGGGACGCGGTACCCGTGCGCACGTGCGCGCGCACCCCCTGCAGGTCGAACAGGATGAGGAGCTCGACCGCGCCGCCGTCGGCGCTGCCCAGCCAGTGCGGCTGGGACGTGTCGAACTCGGCCACCTCGCCGGGCGGCAGCGTCAGGTCCCGCTCGCCGAGCACGAGCCGCAGGCGCCCGTTGAGCACGTACAGCCACTCGAACCCCTCGTGGGTCTGCGGTGTCGGTTCGAGCGGGGCGGGCACGGCGGGGATGACCATCTTGAACGCCTGCGTGCCGCCCGGCCGCCTGGACAGCGGCACGAAGACCATTCCGAACCGGCGGATCGGCTTCAGGTGGATCCGGGGGTCCCCGGTGCGCGGGGCGCCGACCAGGACGTCCAGGGGGACGTCGTAGGTGCGGGCCAGCGGCAGCAGCAGTTCCAGGGTCGCCCGGCGCCGGCCGCTCTCCAGCCGGGACAGGGTGCTCTCCGAGACCCCGGTCGTCGCGGCGAGGTCGGCGAGGGTGATGCCGCGCTCGCGGCGCAGCGCGCGCAGTCGGGGTCCGACCACGTCGAGAACGTCTTCTGTTTCACGGTCCATCCCGCCAGCTTGCCAGAACCGCAAGTTTTCGTGCCAGATCGTGGTGGGTGCGGTGAGACTGGGAGCATTCCGACTGAAGGAGCCCTTATGGACACCACCGATGCGGTCACGTTCTGGAACGACGTCCACTCGTCCCACCCCGCGGCCACCGACCCGCGGCCCAACGCCCGCCTCACCGAGGTGGTCGCGGACCTGCCGCCCGGCCGTGTGCTGGACCTGGGGTGCGGAGGCGGCGGTGACGCACTGTGGCTCGCCCGGCGCGGGTGGCAGGTCACCGCCGTGGACATCTCGGCCGTGGCGGTCGAGCGCCTCACCGGCCTCGCCCGCTCACACGGCCTGGGCGACCTGGTCGCCGCCGAGCGGCACGACCTGGACGCGTCCTTCCCGCAGGGCCGGTTCGACCTGGTCAGCGCCCACTACCTCCAGACCTTCTTCGCCCTGGACCGGGCGGCCGTCCTGCGCTCGGCGGCGCACGCGCTGCGTCCGGGCGGGCGGCTCCTGGTCGTCGACCACGGTTCGGTCGCGCCGTGGTCGTGGAACCAGGACCCCGACGCCCGGTTCCCGTCCCCGCAGGAGGTCGCCGAGGGCATCGCCCTGGACCCGGCGTCGTGGACGGTCGAGCGGGCCGAGGCCCCCCGCCGGCTCGCGACGGGTCCGGACGGGAGCACCGCCGAGGTCACCGACCACGTCCTGATCGTCCGCCGCACCGCCTGACCCGGTGCCGGAAACCGCTCCACCGACGAAGGAGGCCACCGTGCCGACCCTCCACCGCCGCGACCGCCGCGGCGACACCCCTCCGCCGCGGACCGGCGGCGGTGAGGCCGAGGTCCTGCGCGGGTTCCTCGACTACCTGCGGGCCTCGATGGCCGCGAAGGTCGCCGGCGCCCCCGAACCGCAGGTCCGGTCGGCCGGGGTCCCCTCCGGCACGAACCTGCTAGGCCTGCTCGACCACCTGGCCTCCGTCGAGGGCGCGATGTTCCTCGGGCAGGAGGTCACCGACTGGCAGGCGACGTTCCGGGCCGGGCCCGAGGACGGTGTGGCCGACGTCGTCGCCCGCTACGAGAGGACGGTCGAGCGCGCGAACGCCGTTCTCGACGGGTGCGCCGACCTCGGCGCACCGCTCCCCCGGATGCGGCCGGGCCGTCCCGCCCCCAGCGTCCGGTGGGCCCTCGTCCACATGATCGAGGAGACCGGCCGCCACGCCGGCCACGCCGACATCCTCCGCGAGCAGATCGACGGCGCGACCGGGCGCTGATCCCGGTTCCCGGCGCGTGTGCCCCGGCCCGGGCACACCGCCGCGCCGCACGGGCGGACCGGCCCGGGGCACGTCCCCGGGCCGGTCCACCTCCGCAAGACAGCCCCGTGTCAGCGCAGGTACCGGCGGCGCGTGACGACCGCGAGGTTGGCCGCCAGCGGCAGCACGAGGGACAGGGCCGTCACCGCCCAGCCCGCGGTGAGGGCCTGCGCGGGGTCCGGGTAGGCCGCGTCGGGGACGATCATGCCCAGGCTGATCCGGTAGGCGAAGCACGTGGGGATCACGTACGAGAAGTCGGCGGCCATGAACACGAGGGTGGCCACGGTCAGGCCGATCCCGAAGACGTTCACGATGACGACGTTGCGGGTCACCAGCGTCAGCAGGGCGCACAGGAGCGCGACGGAGGCGATCGAGACGCCGACGAGGAGCCAGTAGGCGGCGCTCATCCGCAGGATCCCGGCTCCGGGGTTCTCGACCAGGAAGAACACCACCAGGCCCACGTGGTTCACCGCCGCCATCAGCACCACCAGGGAACAGGCGACGGCCAGCTTCGCCGCCCACAGGGCGGACCTGGAGCGGCCGCAGGTCAGCCACTCGAAGTAGGTGCCGTTCCTGAACTCGGTGTGGAAGCAGGCCGCGACGGTCGCGCACACCACCAGGGGCAGGACCATCGTGTACTGGTTGTGGAAGGTGAAGTAGAAGCGGTCCGGGGTGGGATCCCCGCCGTTCACCGCGTGGTTGGCGACCACCAGGGCGAAGGGGACGACGTTCAGGACCAGGACGGCCCACACGAACCTCTCCCTGCGGATCTTGCGGACCTCGTTGGCGACCAGCGTCCTCATGCGCCCTCCCCCAGGATCGCGGCGTACAGCTCCTCCAGGTCGCCCCGGACCTCGGAGGCGTCCATGCGCCGGACGATCCGGCCCTCCCGCATGAACAGCAGGTGGTCGGCGAGGGAGGCGATCTCGGTCAGGTTGTGGCTGGAGACGATCATGCTCGTCCCCCGTTCGCTCTGGACGGCCCGGATCAGCTCCCTGATGTCGCGGATGCCGAGGGGGTCGAGGCCGTTCGTCGGCTCGTCCAGCAGCACCAGGCCGGGTTCTCCCAGGAGCGCCCGGGCGATGCCGAGCCGCTGCCGCATGCCCAGGGAGGTGCGGGAGAAGCGCAGGTCCGCCCGGCCGCCCAGGCCGACCTCCTCCAGCAGACCGGGGACCTCGCCCAAAGGGGTCCCCAGGTAGCGGGCGTGCAGTTCCAGGTTCTCCCGCAGGGAGAGGCTGCCGTAGAACGCCGGGTACTCGATCAGGCGGCCGATGCGCAGGCCCCTGGCGTGCTCGACGGCTCCGGTGTGGTCGTTGGCGCCCAGGACCGACTTGAGCAGGGTGGTCTTGCCCGAGCCGTTGGGGCCGAGCAGTCCGTACACCCGGCCGGTTTCGACCCGCAGGTCGACGTCCCGGAGCACCTGGTGGCGGCCGTGGGCCATGGAGACGCCGCGGATGTCGAGCAGGGTCACGGGATCACGATCCACAGGCCGAAGAGGACGGCGTAGACGAGGAGCAGGGCGCCGGGGAGGGCGTACCCCTTCGTCCCGCCGGGAGAGAGGAAACGGGCCGCCGCGATGGTGACCGCGCCCGCGAACGCGATCATCGACGCGACCAAGAGCACCGCTGACATGCGACTCCTTGTCGTCGTGGTCGTGCCCCGGACGTGTTCCGGGGCAGCACCGATCACGCTAGGGAGGCGCCGCCGTGGAGGGCAGTGTCCCGGGTGCCGGGCCCGCCGCCCCGGGTCCCGGTCGGGGCCGACCGGGGGCCCGGGGGGCGTGTACCCGGGTACCGGCGGGGTGGCCGCGGGTACCGCCCGGGGAGGACCGCGGTACCCGCTTCCCCGGAGGTCCGCCGCTGCGGAAAACCCCGGTGAACAGCGGCTATACGGTGTGCTCGTGAGGATTCTCGGCAGTCTCGCCCCCTGGTCGACCGTGGTGTTCGCCGCCCTCGCGGCCACCGACTCCTACCTCGGCAACATGATCACCGTTCCCTGGCCCCTCCTGGCGGCCGACGCCGCACTGGGAGCCGTGCTCATCGCGGGGAGCCGCCGGTTCGGGGACCGCCCCTGGGCCCCGTGGCTGGTCGCCGCCGCGCCGGCCGTGTCGTCGGCCTCCGCCGGACTGGCCGCGCTCGCGGTCGCCCGGGAGGCCTCGGGGAGGAGGTGGCGGACGGTCGTGCCCCTGTGCGGGGTCTTCGCCGCCGCCCTGGCCTTGTGCCTGCACAACCCCTGGTCCCCCGTGAGCCCGATCGGGCCCCTGTGGGTCGAGCTGCTGCTCGTGGCCGCCGCCGTCGCCGCCCTGGCCGCGGCCTCGGCCTACCGGGGCGCCCGCGTCGACCTGGTCCGCGTGCTGCGGGAGCGGGCACTCGACGCCGAGCGGCAGCAGCGCTTCCGCGTGGAGAACGCCAGGATGGAGGAGCGCAACCGCATCGCCCGGGAGATGCACGACGTGCTGGCCCACCGGCTCACGCTCATCTCGCTGAACGCCTCCGCGCTCACCCACCGCCCGGACCTCGGTCCCGCCGACCGCGACGCCCTGGCCCGGGAGATCCTCACCAACACCCGCCAGTCGCTCGCGGAGGTCCGCGGCGTCCTCTCCGACCTGCGCTCGGCGGAGGACGGGCACGGGGACCGGCCGCAGCCGACCTTCGACGAGCTCGGGCGCCTGTGGGAGGAGAACCGCAGGGCGGGTGTGCGGCTGCGGGTGCACGACGAGGTGAGCGGCCGTCTCCCGGCGCCCGCGAACGTGGGCCGCCACGCCTACCGCATCCTCCAGGAGGCCCTCACCAACGCCCGCAAGCACGGCGCGCCCGGGCCGGTGGACGTGCGCGTCGTGCCCGAGGCCGGCGGGACCGTCCTCATCGAGGTCGCCAACCCCCTCCCCCGCTCCCCAGCCGAGGGCGCGCCGGACCCGGGGGTGGGGCTCGTGGGGCTGGCCGAGCGCGCCGCCATCTGCGGGGGCTCCCTGGACTGGGGCGAGACGGAGGACCGCTTCGAGCTGAGGGTGCGCCTACCATGGTCGCCGTGAGCGAACCCGTACGAGTGGTGGTCGTCGACGACGACCCGATGGTCAGGCGCGGCCTGCGCCTGCTCCTCGGCGGCGGGCCGGTCGAGGTCGTCGCGGAGGCCGGCGACGGCGAGGAGGCGGTGCGGGTCGTCGCCGAGCACGCCCCCGACGTGGTCCTCATGGACCTGCGCATGCCCGGCACCGACGGGGTGGCCGCGACCGAGCGCATCCGCGGCGCCCCCGGCGCGCCGCCCGTGCTCGTCCTCACCACCCTGGACTCGGACCGCGCCCTGGTCCGCGCCCTGCGCGCGGGCGCGAGCGGCTTCCTGCTCAAGGACGCGCCCCCGGACGAACTCGTCGAGGGCGTCCTCGCGGTCCACCGGCGGCGCCCGCACCTGGCCGACGCGGCCACCCGGAGGCTCATCGACCTCGCCGTCGGGAGCGCCGAGGACGAGGCGCTGCGCGGCGCGCGGGAGCGCGTGGCCGTGCTCTCGGACCGCGAACGCGAGGTGGCGCTCGCCGTGAGCCGGGGCCTGTCCAACACCGAGATCGCCGAGGCCCTCTTCATGAGCGTCAGCAACGTCAAGGCGGTCGTGGGCCGGGTGATGGCCAAGCTGGACGCCCCGAACCGGGTCCTCGTCGCCAACGCCGTGCGCGACGCGCGGCTGGGCGACGGGGGTCGGGGGTAGGTCCGCCCCGGGGACACCTGGGGAGCGTGCGGCCGGTCCGCGGGGCCGTCCTGTAGGGTCCCGGCCATGGGAAGCCGAATCGCAGTGGTCGCCATCGACGCGATCGACGTCAGGGCCGTGGCCGGGTTCTGGAGCCGTGTCCTGGACTGGCCGATCGTGGACGAGGCGGAGGACGGGATCGTCCTCGCCCCGTCCGGGGACGCCGGGATCGGGATCGACGTGTTTCCCGTGCCCGAGCGCAAGACCGTCAAGAACCGCCTGCACCTGGACCTGAGGGTCACGGGCGGGCTGACGGTGGCCCAGGAGCTGGAGAGGCTGAGGGGGCTGGGTGCGGTGACGGTGGACGTGGGGCAGCCCGAGGACGCCCGGTGGACGGTGCTGGCCGACCCGGAGGGCAACGAGTTCTGCCTGCTGCACGGGCGCGACGGGTCCCCCTGAACCGGGGCCGCGCCCCCGGGACCCCGGGCTGAGGGCCGGCCCTCAGCCCGGGGT
>NZ_JBSHDN010000159.1:0-15752 GCF_053616335.1 Nocardiopsis sp. NPDC055824 | reverse complement strand
TCCACTCCTCGCCCCGGGCGGCCGGCCCCGGCGGGGTGGACACGGTCCGGCCTATGAGGTCCCGGCGCCGCCGCGTTCCCGGGGCCTCAGCGCTCGTCGCGCACCGAGTCCAGCGACAGGAGCGCCACGTGCAGGGACACGCAGGTCTCCACCGAGTCCAGGTCCGCTTCGAGGACGTGGGAGACGCGCCGCAGCCGGTCGTAGAACGCGGGGCGGGACAGGTGGGCGCGGTTCGCCGCCAGCGCCTTGTTGCGGCCTGCGCCGAGGTAGTGCCGGAGCATGTCGGTGAGGTCGCTCCCGTGCCGGGCGTCGTGGTCCAGGAGGGGGCCCAGCTCGCGCTCGACGTAGGTCTGCAGCCGCTCGTCGTCCCGGAACAGGTGGAGCAGGCCGCGCAGGTGGAGGTCGGGCAGCCGGTAGAAGGGCCGGTCGTCGCTCTGGCGGACGGCCACGTCCCCGACCTGGCGCGCCTCCAGGAAGGAGCGCCGCACCTCCCGGATGCCGTCGACGGAGGAGCCGACGGCCAGCACGGCCGCGTCCCCGATCGCGCCCCGCACCCGTTCGGAGAGCATGTACAGGGTCGGGTCGAGCCGCTGCCTGCCGGGCAGCGCGAGCAGGATCCCCACGCGCAGGTCGTCCAGCGAGCCGACCAGGGCGGGCAGGCGCAGTTCGCGGCACGCGCGCGCGGCCCCCTCCGCCGTGTCGGACAGCCGGGCCTGGGCGGCGAGGCCGGTCCCGCTCTCGCGCAGGCGCAGCACCACCCCCACGAGCTCGCGTCCGTTGAGCGGGACGCCCACGGCCCGGGCCCGGACCAGCGCCTCCTCCGGGTCGGAGTAGGCGCGGTCGATGATGCCGGCGATGATCGTCCGGTGCGTCTGCCGCTCCAGGCTCTCCTCGTGGCGTTCGAGCAGCCGGCCCAGGGCCAGGGTGGTGGCGGCGCGTTCGATGAGCATGCTCTGGCGCGGGGTGGGGCCGGCCCCGGCGACGAGGATCAGCCTCCCCCAGTCCTGCCCGCGCGCCCCGACCGTGGTGACCAGCCACCCGGTGGCGGGCACGTGGACGGTGCGCGAACCCGAGCGGACGGCGCGCGAGCGGCTCTCCCAGGAGGTGAGCAGGGTGCCGGGGTCCTCGCCGTTGAGGTCGCAGGCCAGCACCTGGTGGGTGAGGTTCTCCAGGACCACGGGGCAGCCGGACAGCTGGGCCACCTCGTGCAGGATGCGGTCGGCGTCGGCGCCCTCCACCGACAGCTGGGTGAACACCGAGTGCAGCTTCTCGGACTCGCGCAGCTCCTCCAGCTGCTCGTTCACGACGCGGATGTGCACGGCCTCGGTGATCTCGACGAACCTGGCCTCGCGGTCCAGCAGGACGACCGGCACCCCGGCGTCGCGGGCGGCGTCGAGGAAGGCGGGGGGCAGCTCGGCGTGGTACTTGCGCCCGAGCTCGACCGCGATGCCGCTGACGCCCACGGCGGCGAGGTCGTCGATGTAGCGGCGGAGGGCCTCGGGGTCGTCGGGCAGGGCGATGCCGGTGCTGAGCACCAGCTCTCCGCCCCGGAGCAGGTGGGCGAGGTCGGTGACCTCGGCGATGTGGACCCAGCGCACGGCCACGTCGTCGAGCAGTTCGGCCCCGACCACGACCCGGGGGCGGGCGCGTCGCAGCGCGGGGAGCCGGAGGACCTCGGCGAGGGTGGGGAGCACCGGCCCATTCTAGGAGACCGCCTCGGACGCGGTGTCGGTGTGGGGCCGCCCGTCCTTACACGGTGTCCGCGCCGCGGGCCCGCGTCCCCGGGTCGGAGCGCCACCGACCGTCCTTGACAGAGCGTAAACCCGGCCACCATGTTGTCAACACGGTGATCCTGGCCATCCGGGTGGGAGCGGGCGAGACTGGAGCCATGTCGGAACTTCTCTCGCGCCACCGCGCGGTCATGCCCTCCTGGCTGCCCCTCTACTACGACTCCCCGCTGGAGATCACCAGCGGCAAGGGCGCCCGTGTCACGGACGCCGACGGCAACACGTACCTGGACTTCTTCACCGGCATCGTGACCAACATGCTCGGCTACGACGTGGCCGAGGTCCGGGAGGCCGTCGAGCGCCAGCTCGCCAAGGGGGTCGTGCACACCTCCACGCTGTACCTGATCCGCAACCAGGTCGAGCTGGCGGAGAGGATCGCCGGCCTGTCGGGCATCCCGGACGCGAAGGTCTTCTTCACCAACTCGGGCACCGAGGCCAACGAGACCGCCCTGCTGCTGGCCACGTTCGCGCGGGGGAGCGACGAGGTGCTGGCGATGCGCGGCAGCTACCACGGGCGCTCCTTCGGCACCGTGGCGGTGACCGGCAACCGTGCGTGGAAGAACTCCTCCCTGTCACCGCTGAACGTGCACTACCTGCACGGCACCGACCACGCCGCTCCCGCCTTCCGGAGGATGTCGGACCGCGAGTACGTCGAGGCGTGCGTCGCCGACCTGCGCGACGTCCTGGACACGGCCGCGCCCGGCGTGGCGTGCCTGATCGCCGAGCCGATCCAGGGCGTGGGCGGGTTCGCGATGCCGCCGGACGGCCTGTACGCCGCGTACAAGGAGGTCCTGGACGAGCACGGCATCCTGTTCGTGTCCGACGAGGTGCAGACGGGGTGGGGCCGGACGGGGACGAGCTTCTTCGGCATCGGCAACCACGGGGTGACCCCGGACGCCATGACCTTCGCCAAGGGGCTGGGCAACGGCTTCGCGGTGGGCGGTGTCGTGGCCCGCGGCGACCTGATGGACCGGCTGGGCGCGCTGGGCGTGGCCACGTTCGGCGGCAACCCGGTGGCGATGGCGGCCGCGGGGGCGACCCTGGACTACGTGCTGGAGCACGACCTCCAGGGGAACGCGCGGCGGCAGGGCTCCCTGATCATGGAGGGGCTGAAGGCGCTGACCGCCCTGCCGAGCGTGAAGGACGTGCGCGGCAAGGGGCTGATGTTCGCCGTGGAGATGTCCGACCCCGCCACGGGCGCCCCGGCGCCGGCGCTGGCCGGACGGGTCCAGGAGGAGACCCGGGAGCGGGGACTGCTGGTGGGCAAGGGGGGCGTGCACGGCAACGTGCTGCGGATGGCCCCGCCCCTGACGCTGTCGCAGGAGGAGGCCGTGGAGGGCCGCGACGTGCTGCTGGACGCGGTGCACGCCGTGAACGACGGGGCCTGAGGCCCCCGCGGGGCCCGGTGTGCCGGAGGGGCCGGTGTGACTGCGGGTCCCCCATTCAGGGGATTCCCCGGCCCCCTCCGCGCACGCCCGCGCCCCCGCACCTGTGGACAACGCCTGTGGACGAGGAGAGGGATCACATGAGCAAGCACGTCACCCACTGGATCGGCGGGCGCGCCCACGAGGGGGCCGCCGGGCGACGGGGCGACATCCACGACCCGGCGTCCGGCCGGGTCTCGGGCACGGTCGACCTGGCCGGGGCCGGGGAGGTCGACGCGGCGGTCGCCGCCGCGCGGGAGGCCTTCCCGGGATGGCGGGACACCCCGCTCTCCCGGCGCGTGCAGATCCTGTTCCGCTTCCGCGAACTCCTCGCCCGCGACCAGGACCGCCTCGCGGAGCTGATCAGCGCCGAGCACGGCAAGGTGTTCTCCGACGCCCGGGGCGAGGTGGCCCGCGGCCTGGAGGTCGTGGACTTCGCCTGCGGCATCCCGCACCTGCTCAAGGGCGGATACTCCGAGAACGTGTCCACCGGCGTGGACTCCTACTCGATCCTCCAGCCGCTCGGCGTGGTCGCCGGGATCACCCCGTTCAACTTCCCCGCCATGGTGCCGATGTGGATGTTCCCGATCGCCATCGCCTGCGGCAACACGTTCGTGCTCAAGCCCAGCGAGAAGGACCCGTCGGCGGCCGTGCTGCTGGCCGGCCTGTGGGCCGAGGCGGGGCTGCCCGCCGGGGTGTTCAACGTCGTGCACGGCGACAAGGAGGCGGTGGACGCCGTCCTGGAGCACCCCGGCGTGGCCGCGGTCAGCTTCGTGGGCTCCACCCCGATCGCCCGGTACGTCTACCGGACCGCCGCCGGGCACGGCAAGCGCGTGCAGGCGCTGGGCGGGGCCAAGAACCACATGGTGGTGCTGCCCGACGCCGACCTGGACCTGGCGGCGGACTCAGCGGTGTCGGCCGGTTTCGGCTCGGCGGGCGAGCGCTGCATGGCCATCTCGGCGGTGGCCGTGGTCGACTCCGTGGCGGACGGGCTGGTCGAGAGGATCCGCGACCGGGTGTCCCGGCTGAGGGTGGGTCCCGGCGACGACGACCGCAGCGACATGGGCCCGCTGGTCACGCGGGAGCACCGCGACAAGGTCGCCTCGTACCTGGAGTCGGGGGTCCGCGAGGGCGCGACCCTGGCGATCGACGGCCGGGTGCACCCGGTCCCGGACGGGGATCCCGGCGGCTTCTGGCTGGGTCCCTCACTGCTCGACCGCGTCGGCCCGGAGATGGCCTGCTACCGGGACGAGATCTTCGGCCCGGTGCTGAGCGTGCTGCGCGTGCGCGACTACGACGAGGCGGTGGAGCTGGTCAACGCCAACCCGTACGGCAACGGGACCGCGATCTTCACCAACGACGGCGGCGCCGCGCGCCGGTTCCAGAACGAGGTCCAGGTCGGCATGGTCGGGATCAACGTCCCGATCCCCGTGCCGGTGGCCTACTACTCGTTCGGCGGATGGAAGCAGTCGCTCTTCGGCGACTCCCACGCACACGGCACGGAGGGTGTCCACTTCTACACCCGCACGAAGGCGGTCACGGCGCGCTGGACCGACCCGGGGCGGCGGCCCTCCGGCGGCGTCGACCTGGGGTTCCCCACCAACGGCTAGTCCGAGTTCGGGGAAATACCGGACGGATGTCTCTCACTGACGGTCGGCGGGGGACGACACGGAGTATCGTTGTCCCCGGAAGCCCCTCACGGGGCGTGTTCGGCGGCGTCGGCCGTCACAGGAGACCATCCGGGATAGACGCGCTCATTTCCCCTCCTCCCCGATGGAAGCGGGCGCGTCAGCGGAAGCGCTCCGGGTCCGTCTCTCCCCCTGGACCCGGAGCGCGACCGTCCTGCCGCTCCTACCGCACCGCGAACAGCCGTTCACCGGCGGGTATCCCCGGATCGACGCCGATGATCCCCGCACACTCCTCACAACCGAAGACGCGGCTTCCGTCGGGAAGCTCTCCGAGGACCTTTCGGGGCCGCGGCCACTTGGCGTGGCAGACGACGCAGGCATCCCCCATGCACTGCGCCCCGCTCAGCGATCCCGGGTCGTAGACGTAGGTGTCGTGTGAGTCGTCAGGCAGCGTGTCTGGATCGCACATCGTGCTCGTTCCGCGCAATGTCCTTGCTCCCCCCGTGGTTTAGGACAGTCTGGCGGGCCGATAGTTACCGGCTCTTTATTGAATCAGAAGCGCTGGGCGCCTGGAAGGGTCCGGACCGAACTAAATCACTCCGTGCGGGGAGATCATAACCCTAAGTGATCAAGTCTGGGAAGACCCCTGTCGCCAACTGCATGTTCATACCCTTTGTCTGATATCTACAACGGGCTCGCAGCGCACCCTTCAGCCCGAAGGACGCTCACAGACCGAGAAACGGCGCAGTGACAGCGCGGGATTGATCCCCCGCACTTCCTCGACCCTGTCGGCCGAAACCTGGGCCGTGGCGATCGCGAAGGACTGCTCCCCCAGGGCCGCGACGGGGGTCCCCATCGGGTCGACCACCATGCTGTTGCCCGAGCCCGTCGGGGCCGCCTGGCCGGACGCCGCGACGTACACGGTGTTCTCGATGGCACGGGCGCGGGCCAGCGTCCGCCAGTGCTCCTCCTTCAGCGGGCCGGGAACCCACTGCGCCGCCAGCAGCACCACGTGCGCCCCCGCGTCGACGATCCGCCGCGTCACCTCGGGGAAGCGCAGGTCGTAGCAGGTCTGGAGTCCGAACACCACGCCGTCCACGGCGAAGGTCTCCGGCTCCTCGACGGGCCCGGGCCTCAGCACGTCCGACTCCCTCACGCCGAACGCGTCGTACAGGTGGATCTTGCGGTAGCGCGCCACCCGGTCCCCGTCCGGGGAGAGGGCCACCAGGGTGTTCGTGAAGCGCTCCGGGTCCTCCCCCGCCTCGTTGACGCCCAGGACGACGTGCACGCCCTCCCGGCGGGCGGTGTCCGCGACCGACGAGACGAAGGGGCCGTCCAGGGGCTCGGCCGCCTCGACGTAGCGGTGGTCCATGCGCGACGCCGTGAACATCGCGTACTCGGGGAAGAGGACCACGCGCGCGCCCTCCGCGGCGGCGCGCGCGGTCAGCCGCGCCACCGAGCGCCGGTTCTCCGCCTTGTCCCGCCCGGGGGCGAACTGGGCGACCGCGACCTGCACCATGGACCTCTCCTCGTGGTTGTGGGGGCGCCCGGGGGCGCCGTGACCCGAGTGTACGACCGCTTCCCCGCCCGGCCCGGCGGCGGACGCGGGTGCGCCACGCCCTTGCCGAGCGACCGAACACGCGTTCGGTGTGATGGGCATGTGTCCGGCCACCGCGCCCCGGAGGGGTCGGCCGGGGTGCGCAAGCCGACGGTCGACGGCGCCCCGGCCCTTCCCCGCCGAGGCGTGGACGGCCTCCCGGGCTCTCAGGCTCCGGGGTCCGTCCACGCCTCGGCCGCCTCGTGCAGGCGCAGCAGCCGGTCCCAGTGGGCGGAGACGGTGACCCGCCCGCCGGGGGTGAGCCGGACGGTGGTGCGGGGGCGGCCGTCGGTGCTCTTCTCGATCCCCACCACGCCCCCGGCCGACAGCTTGGACAGGTGGCTGGACAGGTTGCCCTTGGAGAGCCCGGTGATCCTCTGCAGGAACAGGAAGTCGGCGCTCTCGCAGGACAGCAGCGCGCTGGTGATCGCCAGCCGCGCGGGTTCGTGGACCAGGCGGTCGATGTCCGCCATGTCCTCGAAGGGCGTACCCATCGTCGTTCAGTCCGTTTCGTTCGTTCGGGGCGCGGGCGGAAGGGTCCGCACGAGCGTGCGGTGGTCGAGCAGTCCGCAGACGCACAGCACGGTACCCAGGGCCAGCGGGAGCGGCATGGGGGGCGAGTCGACCAGGAACGGGTGCGTCCCCGAGGGGGTGAGCACGCCGAGCGGCAGGACGCTCGCCAGTGCCATGGCCGCGGCAGCGACCGGGTAGTGGGCGCGCATCCGCCACCGGGGGCCGGTGGCCAGGGCGAGGAGGAGGGCGCTCAGGAACCCCGCGACGGAGACCGGCCCGTCGGTCAGCCCGAACACGTTGGAGAGGGTGATGAGGACCAGGGCCAGGGGGAGGAACAGGAGCGGGAGGAGGACCCGGCGGACGACTCGGCCCGCGGTGTTCAGGGGGCGGACGTCGCCGAAGCGCTCACGGTAGTACCGGCCGACCACCAGGAGCAGGCCGGCGGCGAGGAACACCCCGGGGGCGATGAGCTCCCCTCTCCCTGCGGCGGCGAACGCGAGGAACACCAGGAACAGGCCCAGGACGAGGAGGTGGAGCCCCTTGTAGTCGCCGAGGTCGGTGGTGACCGCTCGGACGCGGTGCAGGCGGTCGATGTCGTGCGGGCTGGTCATCCAGGCCTCCCTCACTTTTGGTCTGCGGCGCAAACCTTCCCTCCACGGTACGGCGCGGACCTCTGGTTTGCAATACAGACCGAAGGGGTCGGCAGAAAACGCCGGAGGGCCTCGCGAACCCCGGAGGGACGCGGGCGGTCCGTGCGGGCGCGGCGGCCGGTCCCAGTGGGCGGAGACGGTGACCCGCCCGCCGGGGGTGAGCCGGACGGTGGTGCGGGGGCGGCCCGCGGCGCGACCGGCGGGCCGTGGGCGGCGGGCCCCGACCCGGATCAGGGCAGGAAGGACATCGCCCAGGCGGGGGCGAACACCACGACGAGGAACCGCGCGGTGCGGGTGGCGAAGGTGACCGCGCAGAACAGCACGACGTTCATGCGCACCACCCCGGCCAGCACCGACACCACCACGAACGGCGGGACGCTGGCGAAGGAGCTCAGGGCCACCAGCCCCGCGCCCCAGGCGGGGCGCGCCTCCGCCTTGCGCCGCCATCCCTCGGCGCGCTCCGCCCACTTGCCCGGGGTCTGCGCCTTGCGGCGCATCCACGGCACGGCGATCGTGCCCCTTCCCACGTAGAAGTAGGGCAGTTTGCCGAGGGTCTGCCCCAGCCCCGCGGCGACGGCCATCGCGACGAGGGCGCCGTCGTCCATGGCGACGACGGCACCCACCAGGTAGATCTCGATGTTGATCACCGGGACGGCCCCGGAGACGAGGGCGACCGCGAAGGCCAGCGCTGCCTCGATCACCTGCCGCCCCCGGGCCCGGCCCCGGTCAGTTCTCGGCCGCCGCGAGCTGCCCGCAGGCCCCGTCGATCTCCTGTCCGCGCGTGTCGCGAACCGTGACCGACACCCCGTGCGCCTGGAGCCGCCGGACGAACTCGCGCTCGTCCTCCGGCCGCGAGGCCGTCCACTTGGAACCGGGGGTGGGGTTGAGCGGGATGAGGTTGACGTGCACCAGGTGGCCCTTGAGGAGCTTGCCGAGCAGGTCGGCCCGCCACGCCTGGTCGTTGATGTCCTTGATGAGCGCGTACTCGATGGAGACCCGGCGGCCGGTGGTCCCGGCGTAGCGCCAGGCGGCGTCCAGGACCTCCCCGACCTTCCAGCGGGTGTTGATCGGCACCAGCTCGTCCCGCAGCTCGTCGTCGGGGGCGTGCAGGGAGATCGCGAGGCGGACCTGCATCCTCTCGTCGATGAGCTTGTTGATCGCGGGCACCAGGCCGACGGTCGACACGGTCACGCCGCGCTGGGAGATGCCCATGCCGTTGGGCACGGGGTCGGTGATGCGGCGCACCGTCTGGAGGACGCGCTTGTAGTTGGCCATGGGCTCCCCCATGCCCATGAACACGATGTTGCTGATCCGGCCCGGCCCCCCGGCGACCTCGCCGCGCGCCAGGTCGCGGGCGCTGGCGACGACCTGCTCCACGATCTCGCCCGTGGACAGGTTGCGGGTCAGGCCCGCCTGGCCGGTGGCGCAGAACGGGCAGTTCATGCCGCAGCCGGCCTGTGAGGAGATGCACAGGGTCACGCGGTCCGGGTAGCGCATGAGCACGGACTCGAACAGGACCCCGTCGAACGCCTTCCACAGGGTCTTGCGCGTCATCCCCTTGTCGGCGGTGACGTGCCTGACGGGCGTCAGGAGGGTGGGCAGCAGGGCTTCGCCGAGGCGTGCCCGGGACTCCGCCGGCAGGTCGGTCATCGCTTCGGTGTCCGACTCCAGCCCGCCGAAGTAGTGCTTGGCGAGCTGCTTGGCACGGAAGGGCTTCTCCCCCAGTTCGGTGACGACCTCGGCCCGCTCCTCGGGGCTGAGGTCGGCCAGGTGCCGGGGAGGCTTGGCACGGCGCGGGGCGACAAAGGTGAGCTCGGCGGGCATAGAGAGTCCGTAAGGGGTGGAGTCGATGGTCTCGGCCCGGCGCGGGTGGCAGCGGCTCGGGTCGTTATACGACCTATACGCGGCTGCGGTGCAGCTCCGCCTGTCAGGGCACTACCGTCGATTCTACGCACTGTGTGGACGGCCCGGACGAGTTCGTCCACCAGCCACGACAATCAGGGGATCGGCGCGTTGGAGGGCCGGTGACAGGGATCGACGTCCTGCTCGACGAGATCAGCCCGTACCAGAGCCGCCGTGTCGTGGTGGAGTGCGACTCCCACACCACGGCCGCCTACCTGCTGGACGCCCGGGGCCGCATCCGGGTGCCCGTGTGGCTGGCCAACCACGAGATGGCCCCCCGCACGAGCGAGTCGGGCGGGCTGTACGAGGGCCAGGCGCCCCTCATGCCGGAGGCGTACACCAAGCACCCGCAGGGCCGCCCACGCTTCGACCCCTCGTGCCTGCGCGCGGTGTGGTTCGAGGAGGGCGACGGCGTGGCCCTGGTCGACGAGGAGGGCCTGCTCGCGGTCATCCCCGGCTGGGCCGAGGCGGACAGCGGGCTCCCCGGCTACGCGCGGGAGGCCATCGGCCGCAGCGCCTACGCCTGGGAGCTGGACTCGGTGCGCGGCCAGCTGTGGCCGCGCGTCGTGCACGCCGAGGCCTACTGGGACTGGCGCCGCGCCTCGGGGGCGTGGCGGAGCGTGCAGCGCACCGTCCTGAGCCACCTCAACCGCCGCGTCGGCGAGCCCGGCCACTACTGGGACGTGTCCGACGGGCACCCGCCCCTGCTCCGCGTGTCCGAGCGCCCGCCCACGGCGGAGCGCCCGTTCACGGTCCTGTCCACCGTCGGGATGTGCGGCCAGCGCATGCCCACCCTGGACCGCTACATGGCCAACACCTCCCAGCACGCACGCGTCGAACTGGCCCTGGCCACGACCATGCCCGCCCACCGGGCCGCCAGGATCTTCCGGTGGATCGGCGCGTTCCCCTGGCGGGCGGTCACGTGGTTCGGCACCGGCCACACGGTCAAGTGGCTGGACAACCCCGAGGACCGCGCGATGCGCGGCGGCGCGGGCGCGGTCCTGCTGATGGAGGACCCGGCCCCCCTGGTCGCGCACCCCGACCACCGGCCGCTGGACACCTCCGGGCTCTCCTTCCAGGGGGATCCGGTGCGCTGGCTGTGGATCGTGCCGATCACCCGGCCCGAGCACCTGTTCGCCAAGGAGCACGACAGTGCCACCCTCGTCGAGAAACTGGCGGCCGAGGGGCGCAGCTGGGTCCTGGAGTAGCCCCGGACCGGGGACGCGGCGCCGCCTCCCCGGCCCGCCCGGAACGGCCGTGCCCGGCCCGGCCGACGCCGAACGGGGTCAGCTGGCGATGCCGCGGCGGCCCCTCACCTGGCTGAGCATCTGGTGGAAGCGCACCATGTCCTCGTCGCTGAAGCGCTCCACGAAGCTGAGCAGCGTGGCGCGCGGGTCGGGGCCCGTGTTGAGGACCTCGTCCATCACCCGCGCGGTGTACTCGGCGTGCGTCTCCCGGGGCCAGTACACCCAGGCGCGCCCGCACTTCTCCCGGTCCAGCAGAGCCTTGTGGAAGAGGATGTTCGCGACCGTCATGACGGTCGTGTAGGCGATGTCGCGGTCGTAGACCATGTTCTCGCGGACCTGGCGCACCGAGAGCGGTGTGTCCGACCGCCACAGCGCGTCCATGATGGCCGCCTCCAGTTCCCCCAGCCCCCTCATGGGCCTCCCCTACCCCGCGACATCGGTGTGCTCGTCACCGAGATCGTAGACAGCGCGGGGCCTGTTCCGTGGGAGAACTCCGGAGAGCGCGCAGATCCGCGCATCCTCGGCGTCCCGGACCGGCGTTTCGCCCGTCGGCGGCCCGCGGGGACCAGGGAAAGAGGCGGGACGCCGACCACCGGGCCACCCGGGCACGGGAAGGGGGGTCCGCGGCCGGGCCCGGGTCCCCCGCCTCCGCTGGGAAACGCCGGCGGTGGGACCCGGCCGTCCTGCCCGGCCGCTCACACCCACTCCGACGCGGTCCGGCCGCCGCCGGTTCCCGCCCTCCCCGGACCCCCGAGTGGCACGCGCCACACCCCGGTTGGCCGAACGAGGACAGTGTCTTCACATCTCAAAATCCCCTGAAAGCCACACAAAACAGACGGCATAACAACGCTGCGCTTAGTTACCCGTGCGTAGGGAGAGCAACGATGTGAAACATTGTTACCTATCTCCTAGTTTCAACAACGCCCGGGTTCCCCGCGAGGAGGCCGGTACAAGTAGCCTGGTATCCGACGAGTGCTGGCCAGGTCAGATGCTTCCCGCATGCGCGGGGATGCTCCCACGTTCCTTCGAGCCCGCCTTGCCAGCAGCCACCCGTCTTCATACACATTCACAAGCGAGCTGCGGAAGTGGGCGATCTCCGCCGTGTCGTCTGAGGCGTCTCAACCCCTGACAGACTTCGGTCCCAACGAGTGGTTGGTCGAGGAGCTTTATCAGAAGTACTTGAACGACCCGAACTCCGTCGACAAGGCCTGGTGGAACTTCTTCGCGGACTACAAGCCCGCGGAGACTGCCGGCGCGAAGGGCGGGGGTGCTGCCAAGGCGCAGGACCAGAAGACTCCCGCAGCCCCCGCGCCCAAGAAGTCCGCTGCCCCCCCTGCGCCCGCGCAGGGGAGCAAGGACGAGGCACTCCAGGTCAAGCAGGAGCGTCTGCGCGGTGCACCCGCGCGGACCGCTACCAACATGGAGTCGAGTCTGACCATGCCCACCGCGACGAGTGTGCGCGCGGTGCCGGTCAAGCTCCTGTTCGACAACCGCATCGTCATCAACAACCACCTCCGGCGCGGACGCGGTGGGAAGGTCTCCTTCACCCACCTCATCGGCTACGCGATGGTCAAGGCCGCCAAGGCCATGCCGGAGATGAACTACTCCTACGTCGAGGTCGACGGAAAGCCGGGCGTGGCCAAGCCCGAGCACGTGAACTTCGGTCTCGCGATCGACCTCCAGAAGGCCGACGGCTCCCGTCAGCTCGTGGTGCCCAGCATCAAGGGCTCCGAGGAGATGGACTTCAACGAGTTCTGGAGCGGCTACGAGGACATCGTCCGCAAGGCCCGCGCCAACAAGCTGGGCGTGACCGACTTCCAGGGCACCACGATCAGCCTGACCAACCCGGGCGGCATCGGCACCGTGCACTCGGTGCCGCGCCTCATGCCCGGCCAGGGCACCATCCTCGCCGTCGGCGCGATGGAGTACCCGGCGGAGTTCCAGGGGGCGTCCCAGGACACCCTGAGCGAGCTCGGCATCAGCAAGGTCATGACGATCACGTCGACCTACGACCACCGGATCATCCAGGGCGCGCAGTCCGGCGAGTTCCTCCGCCGGATCCACCAGCTCCTCCTGGGCGAGGACGGCTTCTACGACGAGATCTTCAACTCGCTGCGGATCCCGTACGAGCCGGTGCGCTGGGTGCAGGACATCCACGTCAACAAGGCGACGCAGCTCGACAAGACCACCCGGGTCCAGGAGCTCATCCACGCGTACCGCGTGCGCGGCCACCTCATGGCCGACACCAACCCGCTGGACCACGAGCAGCGCAAGCACCCCGACCTGGACGTGCTCGAGCACGGCCTCACCCTGTGGGACCTGGACCGCGAGTTCCCCACCGGGGGCTTCGGCGGCAAGCAGGTCATGAAGCTCCGCGACGTGCTGGGCGTGCTGCGCGACACCTACTGCCGCACGGTGGGTATCGAGTACATGCACATCCAGAGCCCGGAGGAGCGGGAGTGGATCCAGTCGCACGTCGAGCGCGAGCACGAGAAGCTCGACCGCGACGAGCAGCTGCACATCCTGCACAGGCTCAACAGCGCCGAGGCGTTCGAGACCTTCCTCCAGACCAAGTACGTGGGCCAGAAGCGCTTCTCGCTCGAGGGCGGGGAGTCTCTGATCCCGCTGCTGGACGGTGTGATCTCGCGGGCGGCCAAGGCCGAGCTGGACGAGGCCGTCATCGGCATGGCCCACCGCGGCCGGCTGAACGTGCTCGCCAACATCTGCGGCAAGTCGTACGGGCAGATCTTCGGCGAGTTCGAGGGCAACCTCGACCCGCGCAGCGCGCACGGCTCGGGTGACGTCAAGTACCACCTGGGCACCGAGGGGGTCTTCGAGACCCGCGAGGGCGACAGGATCCAGATCTCGCTGGCCGCCAACCCGTCCCACCTGGAGACGGTCGACCCGGTCGCCGAGGGCATCGTCCGCGCCAAGCAGGATGTCCTCAACAAGGGCCCGCACGGCTTCACGGTGCTGCCGATCCTGATCCACGGCGACGCCGCGTTCGCCGGCCAGGGCGTGGTGGCCGAGACGCTCAACCTGTCGCAGCTGCGCGGCTACCGGACCGGCGGCACGGTGCACGTCATCGTGAACAACCAGGTGGGCTTCACCACCTCCCCGGCCGACAGCCGCTCCAGCGTGTACGCCACGGACGTGGCGCGCATGGTGCAGGCGCCGATCTTCCACGTCAACGGGGACGACCCCGAGGCCGTGGTCCGGGTCGCGCACCTGGCCTTCGCGTACCGCCAGGCGTTCAACAAGGACGTCGTGATCGACCTGGTCTGCTACCGGCGCCGCGGTCACAACGAGGGCGACAACCCCGCGTTCACCCAGCCGCTGATGTACGACGTCATCGACGCCAAGCGCTCCACCCGGAAGCTGTTCACCGAGGCCCTCATCGGCCGCGGGGACATCACCGTGGAGGAGGCCGAGTCGGCCCTGCGCGACTACCAGACCGAGCTCGAACGGGCCTTCACCGAGACCCGCGAGGTCGAGAAGAAGCCGATCGAGCCGGGCGCCGTGGTCAAGCCCGAGGTGTTCACCGAGGGCCGCCTGGACCACTCCGCGGTGGAGACGGCGATCAGCTCCGAGACGGTCAAGCGGATCATCGACACCCAGGTGTCGCTGCCCGAGGGCTTCACGCCGCACCCGCGGCTGGCGCCCCAGCTGACCCGCCGCGCGACGATGGTCGAGACCGACGCCATCGACTGGGCGACCGGTGAGCTGCTGGCCTTCGGCGGGGTGCTGATCGACGGCCACCCGATCCGCCTGATCGGCCAGGACAGCCGCCGCGGCACCTTCGGGCAGCGCCACGCCGCCCTCATGGACCGCGACACCGGCGAGACCTACACGCCGCTCAAGCAGTTCGACGAGGGGACCACCCGGTTCCACGCGCACGACTCGCTCCTGAGCGAGTACGCGGCGCTGGGCTTCGAGTACGGCTACTCGCTGACCCGTCCGGACGCGCTGGTCATGTGGGAGGCGCAGTTCGGCGACTTCGTCAACGGCGCCCAGACCGTCATCGACGAGTACATCACCGCGGGCGAGCAGAAGTGGGGCCAGCGCTCCAGCGTGACCCTGCTGCTGCCGCACGGCTACGAGGGCCAGGGGCCGGACCACTCGTCCGCCCGCATCGAGCGGTTCCTCCAGCAGTGCGCGCAGGAGAACATGACCGTCGCGATGCCGTCGACCCCGGCGAGCTACTTCCACCTGCTGCGCTGGCAGGCCAAGTCGCCGTTCCAGCGCCCGCTGGTGGTGTTCACGCCCAAGTCGCTGCTGCGCCTGAAGGCCGCCACCTCGGCCACCGCGGACTTCACGTCCGGGCACTTCCAGCCGCTGATCACGGACGACTCGATCGCGCCCGACAAGGTGCGCCGCGTGGTGCTGTGTTCCGGGAAGATCTACTACGACCTGGACGCCGCGCGCCGCAAGAGCGGTGACAAGCACACGGCGATCATCCGGGCGGAGCGGCTCTACCCGCTGCCGATCGAGGAGATCCGCGAGCAGCTCAAGGCCTTCCCGAACGCGGGCGAGGTCCTGTGGGTGCAGGAGGAGCCGGCGAACATGGGCCCGTGGCCCTTCGTCGCGCTGGTCTTCTCCGAGCAGCTCGACCGTCCGTTCACCCGGATCTCGCGTCCGGCCTCCTCCGCGCCGGCGGCCGGTTCGGCCAAGCGCCACGAGGCCGAGCAGCGTGCCCTGGTGGACACGGTGTTCCCGCCCGCCGACTGAGGACGGGGCAGAGCGTGTACTACACCGATCGCGGGATCGAGGAGTTGGAGGGCCGCCGCGGCGAGGAGGAGGTCAGCTTCGCCTGGCTCGCCGAGCAGCTGCGGGTGTTCACCGACGTCCACCCCGAGTTCGAGACGCCGGTCGACCGGCTGGCCACCTGGCTGGCCCGGTTGGACGACGAGGACGACGAGGAGTAGTCACCGCCCCTCCGCGTGAGCGGCGGGGTGTGAGGGGCCCGGGTCATGGCGACCCGGGCCCCTTTCCCGTGTCCGGGGC
>NZ_JBSHDN010000158.1:0-15828 GCF_053616335.1 Nocardiopsis sp. NPDC055824 | reverse complement strand
GGGGCCCGTCCGGGGCGTTCCCCGGGCGGGCCCCTGCCGCGCGGAGGGCGTCAGCAGCCGGGGAGGCCGGCGACCGGCTTCCAGGGCTCGGCGAGCCGGAGGGCCGTCGCGCTGACGAAGACGTCCCGGTTGGCGCTGTCGTCGGTGAGCACCCACCACGTGGAGTAGCGGCCGTCCCCGTCGGAGTGGGGCTGCCCCTCGGTCTGGCAGAAGAAGTAGTGGCGCCCGGCCGGCAGCACGGTCCCCGTGGGGTGCCCGGTGTCCCGCTGCCGGTAGGTGCGGGCCTCCCGCCAGGTGGAGTAGTAGTGGCGGACCGAGTAGGAGCCCGGGACCACGTGGACGTCGGACGCGCCGTGGTCCGCGGGCGCGGCGGCGGTCTCCTGCGGGGGCGGGTCCGCCGACGCGGCGGCGGCCGGCGCCGCCAGTGCCGTGGGGAGGGCGAGCGCCAGTACCGCCGTCGCCGTTCTCAGGATGCCTCTGTGTGCCATCGCCGTTCCTCGCGTCTTCCGGGACCGGCACCGCCGCGGCGTCACGGAACCGTCGTCCGCAGGAGACGGTGGAACCTGGCACCGGGCCGGGTGGTCCTGGTGGAATGGATGCGGGGGGACCTGAATCCAGGCCAACCCCCTCCAACGCCACCATTGTCACGCAGAGTATTCACATCGTTGCTCAACGACACGAATTCCCCTCGCCCCCGGCCGGGCCGCTCCGACGCCGACCGCACGCCCACGCGTCCCGCCCGGCGGACCGGTGCTCCCGTCAGGGGCAGCCCGCCGCCTCCCGGGTCGCCTCGGCCATGTCGTCGCGCTCACCCTGGTCCATGGCGTCGCCGTCGAACCAGATCAGCACGAAGTGGCAGGCCTCCTGGATGTCGGCGGCGGTGCTGTCCTCGCTCTCCTCCAGGGCCATGGCGGCGAACAGCGCGATCCCTGCGCCGTCGAAGGCGATCGCCCGCATCAGGTTGGTGTCCATGGCGGAGGTGCACTGGAAGAGGTTTTCCTCCTCGTTCTCCGCCGTGCAGATGTCGTCGGTGACGTCCACCCGCGCGTCGATGGGGAAGTCGCGGCGCAATTCGTCGACCAGGTCCTCCGCGGTGATGAGCTCCTCCGCCTCGACGGACGGCTCGTCCGTGGGGAGGGGCCGGCCGGTGGGCGGGGGCTCCTCCGAGGGGGAGGGCCCGGGCGTCGGCGACCCCTCCTCCGACGCCTCCCCGCCGGGCTCCTCGGAGGGCGCGGCCGCGGCGGCCCCGGCCGCGCCCCCGGTCACCCTCCAGCCCAGGGCCATGCCGCCGCCGAGGAAGGACGCGCCCGCCAGGACCGCGATGACGGAGAGGACGGCCAGGAGACCGGTGCCGTAGCGACCGGGCCGGGACGGCTGGGCGGGAGGCGGACCGAACGGCCCCTGCGGCCCCTGCGGCCCTTGGAGGGAGGGTGGGGCCTGCGGGGCCCCCTGACCTCCCTGGAAGCCCTGGCCGCTCGCAGGCCCCTGGGCCCCTCGGCCCCCCGCGAAACCCTGGAAGCCCTGCTGCCCATGGGCTCCTTCAGCCCCCTGGGGCCCCTGGAAGCCCTGCGACCCCTGAAACCCCTGTGTCCCCTGGACCCCATGCACCCCTTGAGGCCCTTGAGGCCCCTGAGGCCCCTGAGGCCCCTGAGGCCCCTGGACCTCCCGGGCCCCCGGCGGAACCTGTCCGTGCGGGGGCGCATGGTGCTCCCCGGGCCCCTGCCCCTGCCCCGCCCCCGGGAGGGGCGGGCCGCCGGCCGGCTGCCCCTGGAGCGGAGGCGTCGGCGGCAGCGGCTGGAACCGCGGCTCCTGGCGGCCGGACCCGGGGCCGGGGCCGGGCGGGCCCCAGGCGGGGCCGGGCCCACCGGGAGGTGCGGCGCGGCGGTCCGACCCGGGGACCCCGGGGAGCCCGGAACCCTCCGGAGTGCCCTGGTCCCCCGGGGGACCGTGCGCCCCCGGGGCTTCCTGGCGGCCCTGCGGGTCCGGCGCGCCCGGCGGCCCCTCCGGCCCCTCGGTTCCGCGCGGCGGAGTACCGGGCCCGCCGTCCGACCCGTGTTCGTTGTGGGGGTTCACGTACAGACTCCTCGCTGTCGGGGGACGCCGGCTCGGGCGGGTTCGTCGGTGGGGCTGCCGGGGCGGGCGGGCGCCGACGGGCTTCCCACCCGCTTCACGACGCCTTACTACCCCTTTTGTTATGAATCCTCCCACTTTCCCATTCGGAGTGACCTTCAGGGGGGAGGCATGGGCGTGCACCCGGCCCCGAGGACCGATCCCGGGGCGCATGTACGACCAAGACTCCCATTTTCAACAAGTAAGTGCAAAGAAAAGTCTCATGAGAGCAAATCGAACCATTTGACTGGTATGGGATTAGAGTATTTTCAGCCAACCTTGGGACATCCGGCGCGCATAATAGGGAAATGCGCGACCCCGGACCTACGATCGACAACATGACCTGCGTTTTGCTGGCCGAAGACGATGTCTCGATCTCCGAGCCTCTCGCGCGCGCACTCCGTCGCGAGGGCTACACGGTGGACGTGACCGTCAACGGCATTGAGACACTCGACCGTGCCCGTGCGGGAGACATAGACCTGATGGTCCTGGATCTCGGGCTGCCCGAAATGGACGGGCTAGAGGTGGCACGTCGGCTCCGCGCCGAGGGCCACGGAACGCCGATCCTCATCCTGACCGCCCGCGCCGACGAGGTGGACACCGTCGTCGGCCTCGACGCGGGCGCCGACGACTACGTCACCAAGCCCTTCCGGCTCGCCGAACTCCTCGCCCGCGTCCGCGCGCTGCTGCGCCGGGGCGGCGCGGAGGTGCCCGTCGTGCACGGCGTGCGGATCGACAACGACTCCCGCCGCGCCTGGCTGGGCGAACGCGAACTCCAGCTGACCACCAAGGAGTTCGACCTCCTGCGCGTACTCGTGCGCGACGCGGGCAAGGTGGTGACCCGCGAGCAGATCATGCGCGAGGTGTGGGACACCAACTGGTGGGGTTCCACCAAGACACTCGACATGCACATCTCCTGGCTGCGCCGCAAACTCGGCGACGACGCCAACCAGCCCTCGTACATCACCACCGTCCGGGGCGTGGGCTTCCGGTTCGAGCGGGACTGACACGACCTTGGTTTCCGACGCGCTCAGCGCCGGTCGGCCCGGTCGGGGTCGGACGGACATGAGGTGACATGCGCAGGCGGATGGTTTTCTCCACCCTGGTGGTGACCGTCATCGCCGTCATGCTGCTGGGGCTGCCCCTCGGGGCTCTCACGTACAAACTGGTGCACGACGAGAGCAGCCGCCAGCTTCAGGGCGAGGCGGAGCTGATCGGTGCCGAGAGCGACACCATGCTCGAGGTCCACGGGCAGCTCTACCCCGACGAGTTCGACCGCGACCACCCGGCCCGGTTCATCCGGATCACGCCGGCGGGCGCCCCCTCGGGGGCGACGGCGGGGGACCCCGCCCTCGACCCGGAGAACCCCGGCGCGCCCGGTCTGCAGAAGGCCACGGCGACCACCGGCAGGGGGACGCTGGTCGAGGTGTGGACGAGCGCCGAGACGGTGCAGCAGAGCGTCGTGCGCGCCTGGCTGGGCATCGCCTCGCTGTCACTGCTGGCCATCGGCGTCGCCGTGGGGCTGTCCATGTTCCAGGCGCGGCGGCTCACGCTGCCGCTGGCGGACCTGGCCGCCACCGCCGAACGCCTCGGCTCGGGGGTCACCACACCCTGGGGGCACCGCTACGGCATCCCCGAGGCCGACCGGGTGGCGGAGGTCCTGGACCGCAGCGCCGAGCGCATCGCGGGGCTGATCGCCACCGAGCGCCACTTCGCCACCGACGCCTCGCACCAGCTCCGCACCCCGCTCACGGCGCTGACGATGCGGCTGGAGGAGATCATCGCGGAGTCCGGCAACCCGGACGTGGTCCGCGAGGAGGGCGAGGCCGCCCTCGCCCAGACCGAACGCCTGGTGGAGACCGTGGAGAGCCTCCTCGGCAGGGCGCGCAAGAGCCAGAACCCCGAGGTGGAGGCGGTCGAGCTCGACCCCGTCCTCCACCACCTCCAGGCCGAGTGGCAGCCGGTCTTCCAGCAGGAGCGGCGCGAGCTGGTCATCACCGGAGTCTCCGGTCTGACCGCGGTGACGGTCCCCACCGACCTGACGCAGATCATCGCCACCCTGGTGGAGAACGCGTACAAGCACGGCGCCGGGACGGTGACCATCCGGCGCCTGGACACCGGGCAGTCGGTGCGCATCGAGGTCAGCGACGAGGGCGAGGGCGTACCCGAGCACCTGTCCGGGCGCATCTTCGAGCGCGAGGTCAGCGGAGACGGCGGCACCGGCCTGGGGCTGGCCCTGGCCCGCCACATAGCCGAGTCCGAGGGGGCCCGGATCGAGCTGGTACAGACGAGGCCGACCACCTTCGCGCTGTTCCTGCCCGCGGGTGCGGGCGGGCTGTCGAAGATGACCGGCCCGGTCTAGGGCGGTGGCCGGCAGGGTGCGCGGCCCCTCCCCTCCCCCGTGGTCCCGTGCTCATGGCGGCTCCGGGAGCCGAAACCGTCCACGAGTACAGGACCAACGGGGTCGGAGTCCCCCACGTCCCACCGGCCACGGTTCCGGTCGGCCTGCCGCCACCGGTCCCGGGCGCACCGGACCCCGTGCGCGTCCCGGGTTCAGGCGTCCGCGGGCGCGGCCGCCTGCGCCGTGTCCGGCACCTTGCCCCGCACCACCAGGTCGCTCCAGAGCGAGCGCACCCGGCCCAGCCCGTACGCCTCGGTCACCTCGGCGCGCGCCCGCTCGGCCTCGGCCGCGAACCCGCCCCCGCTGACCGTCTCGTGGATGGACTCGGCCATGGCGACGGCGTCGTCGTGGATCCAGTGCGGGTCGTAGATGGTGTCCGCGCCCGGCCACGGCAGCAGCGCGGGGATGCCGCCCGAGGCGGCGCACTCGGCGGGGGCCAGGTGGAACGACTCGTCGTCGCTGGTGGAGAGCATGAACCCCACCCGGCGCAGCCAGGTCGCCACGTCCGGGCCGAACGGGTCGAACACCACCCCGGCCGCGAGCCGCTCGTCGCGCTGGATCCGCCGGTAGACCCGCTCGAAGTAGGCGCGCTCCTCCGGCCGGTTCCAGATCCACCAGTAGTCCCACGGCTGCTTGGTCTTGACCGAGAGCGTGTACCGCGGGTCCATGCGGCGCAGCTCCGCGAGCACGTCGAGGCCCCGGTCCAGCCGCTTGCGCGACGGCGCGATCCCGACCATGCCCAGCGAGTACTCGGCGCCGGAGAGCTTGGGCCGGTCCAGCTGCTCGTCGTCCACCCAGTTGGGCACCACGACGACCTTGTCGGCGGGCCAGCCGGTCAGCTCCCGGGTGAGGTCGGCGTAGTGGGGGCTCACGCACACCACGGCGTCGACCTTGTCGATGTCGAGCTTGCGCGGCCACTCCGCGTACAGCTCGAACCGGTGCAGGCGCACCACCAGTCGCTGGTCGGGGCGCTTCCACTTGGAGTAGAACAGGGCGTTGGGCCCGCACCACTCGCAGATCACCACGTCCGCCCAGGCCGCCAGCTCGCGGGACCGGTACTGGTCGTGGCTGTTCAGCCCCTCCCACTCGTCGATGCGCACGTCCAGCCCGGGCAGGGAGTCCAGGTACTCGGCGAGACGGGTGAAGAACTTCATGTCGTGGCCGGCGACGACCACCTTGAGCGGCCGTTCGGTGTCGACCCCGGCCGGAGCCGGCGGCAGGGCCTCGGTGAGGTAGCCGCGCAGGCGTTCGGCCGCCCGTTCGAGCGTGTGGTCGGCGGCGGCGGCGCGACAGCGCGCGGCGGCGTCGGCGTAGAGGGCCCGGTCGTGGTGGGCGCGGGCGACCACCTCGGCGACGGACTCGACGCCGGCCCCCGCGAACAGCGGGTAGTCGGCGCCGAGCATCGCCTCGTGCATGGGGGTGCGGTTGAGCACCACCGGCAGGCCGAGCGCGCCCAGCTCCAGCACCTTCGTGGACAGCTCCAGGCTGGCGTCCATGGAGGGGTCCCGCCAGGAGATCCCGAACCCGCACTCGGCGGCCTGGCGGAGCGCCTCCGCGCGCGGCATGCCGCCGCGCCAGTCCACTCCGGGGGTGCCCTCCAGCGCCTTGCGCATGCGCTTGGCCCAGTCCGCGGGCTCGGCGTGGATCTTGTCGCCGATCATCACCAGTTCGGCGTCCACGCCCCGCGCGGCCAGTTCGGCGGGGAGCGCGGTCATCTCCAGGGTGTTCCACGCGGGCGCGAACTTGCCGGTGTAGGCGAGGCGTGCGCGGGCGTGGACGGCGCCGTCGGCGCGCACGTCCTCGGGGACCACCACCACGGGCGGGAACAGCACCGAGCGGCCGCAGGCCGCCGACACCGACGACTCCAGGAAGGCCCGCAGCTCCTCCGTCTGGCAGAGCAGGAAGCGGGACGCCACCGCGATCTGGGTGAGTTCGGCGGTGGCGGTCGCCGACAGCTCGCCCACGCTGTGGGGGAAGTCCGTCAGGTAGGTCCACAGCCTGCCCGCCAGCGCCTCCTCCTGCGCCGCGAGCCCGGCCAGGCGGCGGCCGCGCACCACCACCAGGTCGAACGGCTTGCGCTCGTGCTGCCGGGTGAGCAGGGTGACGGCCTGTTCCGGTGTGAGCCCGCGCGGGCCCAGGTCCGGCAGCAGCTTGTCCTCGTAGGGACGCAGCAGGCGGACACCGGGGACCCTGGTGAGGGGCTCGGTCAGCCGGTCGGTGCGCACGGGTGCCTTCAGCAGCAGGGTGACCTCGCATCCGGCGGCGGCCAGGGCCTGCGCCATCGACTGCGCCCAGACAGCGGAGCCGTCGATGATGTTGAGGTCCACGTCCCCGTACAAGAGTGCGCGCGGAGGAGGTGTGCTCACGTTCTTCCCTTCGGATGCTTTCTGGTGGCCCGTGCGGGGCTGACGGCGCTGTCGGTGGGGTCGGGGTTCAACCGACGGCACCGGTGGAGGCGTCCGTGGAGTTGTACACGGCGTCCTCGTCGTCGGCGTCGGGGCCGGCGGGGCCGTTGTCCGGGCCCAGGGCCAGGAGCCTCGTGCCGCGCCGGTTCCACTCGTCCGGGTTCCAGCCGCGCCGCAGGAGGCGGGTGCGGGCGAGTTCCGGGACGACCTCGCTGACGAAGACGTACTGCGGCGCCCCCGTGTCCGGGCGGTCGAAGAAGCCGAGGTCCCCGGCCCCGTCGAGCGGGCTTCCGGGCCCGTGGCCGTCCCCCGCGCTGGCGCCGACGGCGTCGGCGTCGGAGCACTCCACGGCGCACACCAGGTCGGCGAGCCGGGTGGGGCTGAGAGGTCCGTTCCACAGGTGGGCCCAGGGAGCGGTGGCGCGTTCGGCGAGGGCCGCCCAGCGGTCCGGGCCGAGCCCTCCGACGCGCGGGACGGGGGCGCCGGGCGTGTTCCGGGTGAGCTCCTCGGGCGTGTCCGGGGCGCTGAAGCGGACGGTGCGCACGGTGATGCCCTCGGCCCGCAGGCGCTGGATCCCGGGGAGGCGCGACGCCGAGTGGGGCACGACGACCTCGGTGGGCCGCAGGACGGCCCCCGTCAGGTCGGAGGCGAGCAGGTCGGCCTCGGCCTCCCCCGCGGGGTCGGCGAGGACGGCGACGGAGCGGCCCCGGAGCGGGAGCTCCGAGCCGGGTGTGCCGGGCGGGAAGTCCAGGTCTCCCAGGATCTCGGCGAGGCGGACCGGGGTGGCCTCCTGGAGGAAGACCTTGCGGAGCCGGAGGCGCATCGCGGAGGGGGTGACCCGCTCCGCGCGCATGCGCGGCACGGAGACCGCGAGGGCCTCCCCGTGCGGGTTGGCCGCGTGCGGGACCGGGGAGTGGGTGATGACGCCGGCCCCGCATGCCCAGGCGCGGCGGCGGAGCCGGGTGTCGTCGGCCGGGAAGGCCGGGACGACGGCGACGTTGGCGGCGCGCAGGGCGTCGGCGAGGCCGGGCGAGTCGGCGTCCACGACCCCGGCTTCGAGCTCGGTGAGCACCTCGGGGACGGGGGCGTCGGGCGTCTCCCGGACGAACACGGCCTTCGGGCCGGGGGTCAGGTCGGCGGCGACCGGGTTGAACAGGTGCAGCGGGACCCCGGCGTCCCCGCGGTGGACCCGGTCGAAGCCGAGTTCGCGCAGGGCGGGCGGGGCCGGGGCGTCCTCGAGGAGCACCGTGGGGATGCCGCGCGCGGCGGCGGACTCCAGGACCCAGTGCAGGGCGCGGGTGCGGTCGGCGGCCGCCGGGTCCCCGACGTGCGCCCACGGCGATCCGGCGGCCGCGGCCGACGCCGAGACCAGGACCAGGTCGACGTCCACCCCGTCCATGACGATCTGGGCGTCGTGGGGGCGCAGCGGCACGGAGTGCAGGTAGGGGGACACGGCGTCCTGGATGGCGGATCCGACCACGGTGGCGACGACCAGCAGGTCCTCGCTGTTCCCGGCCATCCCGCTCAGGAGCCTGGCCTCCTGGCGGTCGGCGTCGAAGGAGCGGACCGGCTCGGCGCCGGGGCGGCGGCGCTGGACGTGCTGGGTGGTGCCGCTGCGCCGCCAGAGCCGGTAGAGGTCTCGCGGAAGTCTGACGAGGGATCGGCCGGGCCGCTTGGCGGCGGCCGTGAGCGCACGCCCCACCTGGAGTGAGGTGGAGTCCTCCACTGCGGCGAGCCGGGTGCGCGCCTCCTGGAGCTGGGCGTCGCGCTCGGCGAGGGCCTGTTTGAGCTGTTCGGTCTGGCTCTGTTCACGCCGTTTCACGGTCTGCCACCTTGCGTTCTGGTCGGATCGGCGAAACCACCGCGTCCGTCGGGTGTGTCGTGTCCGACTGAGCCGGGTGCTGCTCCCGGCGTGTCCCCGGCCGGGTGCGGATGCCCATGGAGAGGCGCGTCGAGGGCCGGGCGGGACGTCTGGACGGGACGGGGGAGGACGGGTGGGAGTGTGCCATGGGGGATCACCGGGACCGCTGCGCGGGTACCGGGACGACGCGGCGGCCGTCGCGGCGGGGACGCGGGGACGGGATCGGGGCGGAGCGCTGCCGGCCCTCCCTCGGCGGGGGGACCGGGCCGGGCCGTCGTGCGTGCGGCATCGGCGTCACCTGGACCACTGGGTGAGGACGGACGCGATGCGCTCCCCCGCCCGGCCGTCCCACAGGGGCGGGGTGTCGTCGCCGATCCGCTCGGGGGTCTGCCCGTGCAGGACCTTGGTGACGGTGGGGAGGAGGTCGGCCTCCGTGACGAGCTGGTTGGTGCCGTGGGTGATGGTGACCGGCCGTTCGGTGTTGGGCCGCAGGGTGAGGCAGGGGACCCCGAGGATCGTGGTCTCCTCCTGCACGCCGCCGGAGTCGGTGACCACTGCGGCGGCTCCGCGGGTGAGGGCGACGAAGTCGAGGTAGCCGAGGGGTTCGAGGAGGCGCACCCGCGGGTGGTCGCCGAGCCCGGCGCGGTCGAAGGCGGCCTTGCCGCGCGGGTGCACGGGCATGACCACGTCGGCGAGGTCGGCGATCTCGTGGAGGCGGGCGGTGAGGCGGGCCACGTTGTCGGGGTCGTCGACGTTCGCGGGCCGGTGCAGGGTCGCGGCGACGTAGCGCTCCGGCAGGCCGAGGCGGGCGCGCAGGGCGTCGGCGTCGAAGCGGTCGAGGTTGCCCAGGAGGGTGTCGATCATCGGGTTGCCGACCAGGTGGACCCGGTCCGGCGAGATCCCCTCGGCGGCGAGGTGCCCGATGGCCTCGGGGCTCGTGGCGAAGCACAGGTCGCTGAGCTGGTCGGTGACCCTGCGGTTGATCTCCTCGGGCATCGTGTTGTCGAAGGAGCGCAGGCCCGCCTCCACGTGCGCGACCGGGATGTGCAGCTTGGCGGCCACCAGGGCGGCGGCCACGGTGGAGTTGACGTCGCCGTACACGACCACCATGCCGGGCTCGCGCCTGCTGAACTCCTCCTCCAGGCCCACCATGAGCGCGGCGGTCTGCGCCGCGTGCGACCCGGAGCCGACGCCCAGGTCGACGTCGGGGGTGGGCAGGCCGAGGTCGCGGAAGAACACGGCCGACATGCGGTCGTCGTAGTGCTGTCCGGTGTGGACGACCGACTGGTGGGCTCCGCGCCCGCGAAGGGCGGAGACGACGGGCGCGGCCTTGACGAAGTTGGGGCGCGCGCCGACGACGTGCACGATCCCGGTGTCCTGGCTCCCAAGGGGGGCGCTCGTTGCCACGACTCTCACGTTTCCTTCTGTTGGGGTGTTCTTATCGTTGCCGAGGGGCGCGGCGCGCCGGGTCGGGCGGTGTTCCTTGCCCGAGCCGTCCCGTCCGTGTCGCCGTGGTGTCACCACGTGGTCACGTCCGCATGGTTATGTGACTGACCGTGCATGACACCCAGACTCCCGAAACCCAGGTTCCCCGTCCGCGCACCCGCTGGCCGCGGGCGGTGACGTTCACCGTGTCGTTGGCCTGGCGACACCTGCGCTCCGATCCGGCGCGCCTGCCGCTGCTCGCGCTGCGGCTGGCGCCCGGTGCGCCGCGCCGGGCCGCACGCTCCCTGGCCGCCCGCCTGGGCGGCCGGGCCCGCGCCTACGCCCTGTGGGACCAGGGCCGGCGCGCGGAGGCCCGCGAGGCGGTGCTCGACGCCGCGGACGGGGCCTCGCCCCGCCGGGTGGGCCGCCTGGTGGCGGCCTGCCTGGCTGCGGGTGATGCCGATACCGCCCGTGAACTGGTCGAACGCCTCCCCCGGGGTGCGGCCCGCGAGGCCGCTGAGCACCGGACGGCGCTGGCGACGGGACGCGCTGTTCCCGCGTCTCCGTCCCCGTCGGCTGACCATCACGGAATCACGTTAACCCGCGGTGCCCGAACGCGGCCCGACGACACGGTGAACGCTCGGCGACCGGAGGTGCGAACGGGTGAACCGGGGGTCCCGGCCGGTGAACGCCGGCGTCCGGCGGAAGGCGCGTCGGCCCCCGGCGACGGGCTCCGGGTGCTGCACCTGGTGACGAACGCCCTGCCGCACACCAACGCCGGGTACACCCAGCGCACCCACCGGATCGCGGTGGCCCAGCGCGAGGCCGGGATGGACGTGCACGTGGTCACCCGGGCGGGGTACCCGCTCACCAAGGGGGTCCGGGACCCGCGCACGCTGGTGCGGGTGGACGGTGTGACCTACCACCGGCTGATCCCGTGGACGGCCCCCGCCGACGCGGCCGGGGAACTGGCGGTGGGGGTGCGGATGGCGTCGGAGCTGGTGGAGGCCGTGCGCCCGGACGTGCTGCACGCGGCGAGCAACCACCACAACGCCCGCCTGGCCCTGGAGCTGGGCCGCAGGTTCGACCTGCCGGTGGTGTACGAGGTGCGGGGGTTCCTGGAGGAGTCGTGGCTGTCCCGCGACCCCTCCAGGAGCGTGGACGACGCCTTCTACCGGGCCGAGCGCGCCGCCGAGACGGAGTGCATGCTGGCCGCCGACCTGGTGGTGACCCTGGGCGAGGCGATGCGGGCGGACATCGAGGCGCGCGGGGTGGCCCGGGAGCGCCTCCTGGTGGTGCCCAACGCGGTGGACGCGTCGTTCCTGGAGCCCCTGCCCCCGGGCGACGGAGTGCGGGCCGGCCTGGGGATCGGCGGGGCGGACTTCGTGGTGGGGACCACCACGAGCTGCTTCGGCTACGAGGGCCTGGACGTGCTGCTGGACGCCGTGGCGCTGATGCGCGAGCGCGGGGAGCCGGCCCACGCGCTGATCGTCGGGGACGGGCCGGAGCTCCCCGCCCTGCGCGCCCGTGCGGCGTCGCTGGGACTGGAGGGGGCCGCCCACTTCCCCGGCCGGGTGGCCGCCTCGGAGGTGCGGTCGCACCACGCCGCGCTGGACGTGTTCGCCGTGCCGCGCCGGGACGACCGGGTGTGCCGTGTGGTGACGCCCCTGAAACCCGTGGAGGCCATGGCGGGCGGGCTTCCCGTTGTGGCAAGCGATCTTCCGGCGTTGCGAGAGATTGTGGAACCGGGAGTGACTGGAGAGTTAATTCCCGCGGGCGAATCGGCACGTCTAGCTGATGTCCTGACAAATCTCGCCTACAGTCATGAAAAGCGAGCCGCCTACGGCCTCGCAGGTCGCAGCCTCGTCGGTGCCGACCGCACGTGGGCCGAGGCCGCATACCGCTACAACCAGGCGTATCGGGTTCTTATTCAGAAACTGTCCGAACCAGGCCAGAACCCGTGAGCAGAGGCAACACCTACCTACACTCGGACGCCCCGGGCACTGAGTAATGGCGGTCCTCGAAACTTGCGCCCGTTCACGAAATGAATGCGAGTGTGACCACGAAGTGGATGCCGCAGCCTCCAACCCAGCCCTTGTCCCCGAGCAGCCCGCCGCGGCGGTCAGCGACCTCGTCGTCCTCGGACTCGGTTACGTCGGCCTGCCCCTGGCGGCCGAGGCCGTGTCCGCGGGGCTGAAGGTCACCGGCCTCGACGTGAGCGACCGAGTCGTCGACGGCCTCAACAGCGCGGTCTCCCACGTCGACGACCTCTCGTCGGAAGACGTCGACCGCATGCTGGAGCGCGGGTTCACCGCGACCACGGACCCGGCCTGCCTGGCGGCGGCGCGCACCATCGTCATCTGCGTTCCCACGCCCCTGTCGCCCGAGGGCGGCCCCGACCTGGGCGCGGTCACCTCCGCGGCCCGGTCGATCGCGGCGCACCTCCAGCCGGGGACCCTGGTCATCCTGGAGTCCACCACCTACCCGGGCACCACCGACGAGGTGGTGCGGCCGCTGCTGGAGGAGTCCGGGCTGGTCGCCGGGGCCGACTTCCACCTGGCGTTCTCGCCCGAGCGCATCGACCCGGGCAACGCGACCTTCGGCGTGGCCAACACGCCCAAGGTCGTCGGCGGGCTCACGGAGGAGTGCGGCGAGGCCGCCGCCGTCTTCTACGGCAACTTCGTGGACACGGTGGTGCGCACCCGCGGGACCCGCGAGGCCGAGATGGCCAAGCTGCTGGAGAACACCTACCGGCACGTCAACATCGCCCTGGTGAACGAGATGGCCATCTTCTGCCAGGAGCTGGGCGTCGACCTGTGGGACTCCATCGCGGCGGCGGCCACCAAGCCGTTCGGCTTCCAGGCCTTCTACCCGGGTCCGGGCGTCGGCGGGCACTGCATCCCGATCGACCCGAACTACCTGTCGTACAAGGTCAAGACCCTCGGCTACCCGTTCCGCTTCGTCGAGCTGGCCCAGGAGATCAACAGCCGGATGCCGTCCTACGTCATCCAGCGGGCCCAGGAGCTCCTCAACGAGTCGGGGATGGCGCTGTCGCGGTCCAAGGTGCTGCTGCTCGGCGTCACCTACAAGGCCGACATCGCCGACCAGCGCGAGTCGCCGGCCCGGCCGGTGGCGCGCAAGCTGGCCGCCAAGGGCGCCACCCTCTCCTACCACGACCCGCACGTCGAGTCGTGGCAGGTGGACGGGGTGGACGTGCCCCGGTCCACCGACCTGGACCAGGCCATCGCCGAGGCCGACCTGACGATCCTGCTCACCGACCACGCCGAGTACCGGCCCAAGCGGCTGGAGGAGTACGCGCGACTGCTCCTGGACACCCGCGGCGTCCTGCGCCGTCCCGACCCCGAGGCCGGGACCGCGGCCGTGCCCGCCCAGGCGCGACGCCGTCCGAGGCGCGAGGGGATCCAGGTCCTGTGAACTGAGGCACGGGCCGGGGCGCCCCGAACCGCTCCCGGCCCGTGCGGGCCCCTGACCGGCACGCCGACGCGGACACCCACGGTGTCCATCGGCGTGCCTTGTCGTGTTCACCCGGCGCTCCTGGAAGGTTCACCCGATTCACCCCGCCTGGCCACCGCGCTTTCCTCGACCCGTTTCCGCTGGTGAATACCGTGTCGAACAGCACGTATCGCCATCACAAAGCGGATCATCTTCGTAGATGGCCCCATTCGGTGACACAGGTAGGTGAACTCGATGCACGCGCTTGTGGCCACGGTTGTGCACCACCCGGAGGACGCTCGGATCCTGCACAGGCAGATCCGCGCCCTGTTGGACGCGGGACACACGGTGACCTATGTGGCCCCGTTCCGGGAGTGCGGCGTGACCCCGTGGGCCGAGGTGCGCTCGGTGGACGTGCCGCGCGCCTCGGGCCGCGAACGGCTGACCTCGCTGCGCGCCGCCCGCGCGGTGCTCGCCGAGCACGCGCCCCACGCCGACCTCCTCCTCTTCCACGACCCCGAGCTGCTGCTGGCCCTGCCGGCGAAGCGGCCGGTGACGGTGTGGGACGTGCACGAGGACACGGCCGCCGCCCTGCTCACGAAGCCGTGGGTGCCCAAGCCGCTGCGGCGGCCCCTGGGCGGCGTGGTCCGGGCCTTCGAGCGGCGTGCGGAGCGCCGCATGCGGCTGCTGCTGGCGGAGGAGGGGTACCGCTCCCGCTTCCGGTGCGACCACCCTGTGGTGCCCAACACCACCGAGGTGCCGGAGATCCCCCTCCGCGCCCCCGGGGACGACCGGGTGGTCTACCTCGGGCACGTCTCGATGGCACGGGGCGCACGCGAGCTGGTCGAGCTCGGCCGGACGCTCCGTCCCCACGGGGTGCGGCTGGAGGTCATCGGCGGGGCCGACGTCGGCGTGCGGCCGATGCTCCGCGAGGCCCAGCAGGAGGATGCCCTGGACTGGTACGGGTTCGTGCCCAACGACCGGGCGCTGCGCATGTGCGCGGGCGCCCTGGCCGGGGTCAGCCTGCTGCACGACACCCCGAACTACCGGCACTCGATGCCGACCAAGGTCGTGGAGTACATGGCGCACGGCCTGCCCGTCGTGACGACGGCGAACCCGATGGCGGAGGGCCTGGTGACGGGGCGCCCGGAGGGCCCCGCCGGTCTGGTCGTCCCGTTCGGGGACGTGCCGGCCGCCGCGGAGGCGGTACTGCGGCTGAAGCGCGACGGGGAGCTGCGCGAGCGGCTGGCCCGGACGGGGCACGAGATCGCGCAGGCGTCCTACCACTGGCCGGTCCAGGCCAGGGTGTTCGTGAAGCGCCTGGAGGCATGGGTGGACGAGGCGGCCGGCCCGGTCCCCGTCGTCCCCCTCCCGAGGGGGGCGCAGGGCACAGGGGTCCGTGAAGGAAGCCACACCTACCAGCCCTGAGAAATATCTTCCTAGTCAACTAGGTTGTTGCTCGTGCCGGAGCGCTTTTTCGGCATTCTCCCTGATCACGAGCACGACCGAGGTATGACACATGAGTGAGACGCTGGTTCTCGACAAGGCCGCGCAGGACCTCCTGTTCCGCGACGCCCGCACCGCCAACTCCTTCACCGACGAGCCGGTGACCGACGAGCAGGTGCGCGCGATCCACGACCTCGTCAAGTACGGGCCGACCGCCATGAACAACCAGCCGCTGCGGGTCACCGTCGTGCGCTCGCCGGAGGCCCGCGAGCGCCTCGTCCCGCACATGGCGGGCAACAACGCGCCGAAGACCTCGACGGCCCCGCTCACGCTGATCCTGTCCGCGGACAGCGACTTCCACGAGCACTTCCCGAAGACGTTCCCCGTGGCCCCGGACGCCCGCGACAACTTCGCCGGGATGCCCGTCGAGGCCCGCGAGACCATGGCCGCCCAGAACACCCTCCTCCAGATCGCGTACCTGATCGTCGGGGTCCGCGCCGCGGGCCTGGCCGCCGGCCCCATGACCGGCTTCGACGCCGAGGGGGTCCGCCGGGAGTTCTTCGGCGAGGACTCCCCGCTCCGGCCGCTGGTCGTCATGAACATCGGCAACCCCGGCCCGGACGCCTGGTTCGACCGCCTCCCCCGCCTGGACTTCGAGGAGGCCTTCACCGAGGTCTGACCCGCACCACGGCCGAGGGGCCGGACACCCGCGAACGGTGTCCGGCCCC